>JAGAZS010000203.1 GCA_017939945.1 Schwartzia sp. (in: firmicutes) | reverse complement strand
TACATGACGAATCCCGACGGCATCGGCGCTACACTCTTCGGCTGGGTCAACGTCTGGCTGGGCGGCGAGATGATGACGCACCTCGTCCACCACTATACCGCATGGGCGATTGTCCTTTTCACCTCCGGTCATCTCTACATGGTCACAAGAGCCGAGTTCATGGAAGGCGAAAGTGAAGTCTCGAGCATGTTCTCCGGTTCGAAGCTCCTCGAGCATATTCCCGAAGACGCCCACGAAGTGGACAACGCAGAAAAAGCATAAAAAATCACAAGGCAAAGGACGCCTTCTGCATAATTGCGGGGGCGTCCTTTTAGCTTTTTTGCTATTAACATTCTTTCATATTCCTGCTATTATATAGACGGGTAGAATTTTTAACAATCGAAAGGACGACAACTCCATGACTGATTCCCTTTACGGCGGCCGGACGCCGCATCTGCTCGCCATCGACGACGACGACATCAACCTGCTGATGATTTCCCGCGCGTTCAAGAACGAAGCGGAAGTGACAACCGTCAAATCCGGTCCGGAAGGGCTGGCGTGGATTGCCGAGCATGACGCCGATCTTGTGATGCTCGATTTCCGCATGCCCGGCATGGACGGTATCGACGTGCTGCGCGTACTGAAAAAAGACCAACGTACCGCCGAAATCCCGGTCATCATGCTGACCGGCGACATCAGCGTGGAACTGGAATCCAAGGGTTTCATCGAAGGCGCGACAGATTTCGTACGAAAGCCGTTCATTCCCGAGGTCATGCGCCAGCGCGTGCGCCGGGTACTTCGTTACGAATACCTGCAAGAGCATCTTGAACATGAAGTCAAACGACAAACCGCACTCGCAGAAAAGCGCCTCGAAAACAGCCGCGAACTTTTCCGGGAAATGGCAATCGCCCTGGCCAAGACTATCGACGCCAAGGACAATTACACCCACGGCCACTCCGAGCGCGTCGCCGACTATGCGAAGCTCATCTCGAAGCGCGCAGGAGACGACGAGGAAGCGCAGAAACGCATTTACTATATGGGGCTCCTTCACGACATCGGGAAAATCGGCGTCGCCGGAACTATCATCACAAAGACCAGCAGACTGGACGACGATGAATATCAATCTATCCAAGCCCATACGATCATCGGGTCCGAAATTCTTCGCAATATCAGCCAATTTCCTGATCTCTCCGTCGGCGCGCGATCTCATCACGAGCGTTACGACGGCAAAGGATACCCGGATCATCTCGCGGGGGACGCCATCCCTCGGCCGGCACGGATTATCGCCGTTGCCGACACTTACGACGCCATGACCTCGAGCCGCAGCTACCGTAAAGGATTACCGCAGGACGTTGTCCGCGCCGAAATCGAAAAAGGGAAAGGAACGCAATTCGACCCTAAGTTTGCCGATCTGATGCTGCAGCTGATTGACGAGGATAAGGACTACATCATGCGCGACGAATCGTAATCGATAAGCGAAAGGAGTTCTCCCCTATGCCGACCATCGACAACCAAAACCGTGCGATTTTTTCCTTTGAGATTTTCCCTCCGAAACGGGATATGTCCATGGACACCATTTATCGCACTCTCGACGAGCTGACGGATCTCGAACCGGATTTCATCAGCGTCACCTGCGGCGCAGGCGGCTCGGCGGACGGCTCGAACCGCCGGACCATCGAGGTCGCTTCCGCTATCCAGAACAAATACCATCGCGTGGGCATCGCGCACTTGCCCTGTATCCATTTCACCCGCAACGATGTGTTGACCATGCTCGACGAACTGGAAACCAACGGCGTAAAGAAGATTCTCGCGCTGCGCGGCGACCGCGTTCCCGACCTGACGCCAAAGGAGGATTTTCACCACGCCAGCGACCTCGTCGCCTTTATCCGTGAGCATGCAGGCGATCGCTTCCAGATTTTCGCCGCCTGTTATCCCGAAGGTCATACCGAAGCCCCCGATCTCGATACGGACATTCAAAACCTGCGCCGGAAAGTGGACGCGGGCGTCGACCGACTGATCAGCCAGCTTTTCTTTGACAATGAATTTTTCTATGAGTTCCTGAACAAAGCACGGAAAGCCGGAATTACCGTTCCTGTTGAAGCCGGCATCATGCCCGTCACGAACAAGAAGCAAATCGAGCGCATGGTGACACTCTGCGGCGCGACGCTGCCGCGAAAATTCCAGCGCGTGCTGGCAAAGTACGAGTCCCAGCCCGAAGCCCTGCGCGAAGCGGGCATCGCCTTCGCCACCGAGCAGATCGTGGATCTCCTCGCCCACGGCGTCGACGGCATCCACCTCTATACTATGAACAATTCCTATATCGCCCGAAAAATAAGCGACAGCATCCGCACGTTGCTGTGACGCAGGCAATCGAAAAGCGCACGATCTGAAAATGTCGTGCGCTTTTCGTATGCCCTTATTTCATATACCACTTCCGGACCGTCCAACCGCCCAACAAAGCAGAAACGCCGCTGCATCCATCGCTACCACGGTAGCGCCTACGGGGGTGCCCGCAAGAACCGACGCCAGAATACCCGCCAGCGCGCAGACGACGGAAAGCGCCGCCGAGCACGTGGTCACGGCGAAGAACGTGTGGAAAACCCGCATGGCCGACAGCGCGGGGAAAATCACGAAGGCCGAGATCAAAAGCGACCCGACGAGGTTCATCGCCAGCACGATAATGACGGCAATGATGACCGCAAGCATCAGGTTGTATCGGCTCGCGTTGACGCCGACGGCCCGGGCGAAGTCTTCGTCGAAGGTGATCGCGAAGATTTTCTGATAGAAAAAGCCGAACAACAGCAGCACCACAACGGAGAGCATCACCGAAAACCAAACCTCCTGCTTCGTCAGCGTCAGGATCGACGTGGAGCCGAAGAGGGTGCTGCATACGTCGCCGGAAACGTTCGGCGATGATGCAAACAAGTTCATCAGAAGATAACCGAAAGCCAGCGACGTGACCGAAATCATGGCGACGGCGGCGTCCCCCTTGATGTTCGTATCCTTTCCGGTGCGCAGGAGCAGCACGGCGGCAAGCAATGTCAACGGCAGGACGACGGTCATCTTGTTCGCGGCCTGCAACACGGTGGCGACGGCCAAAGCGCCGAAAGCCACATGGGAAAGCCCGTCGCCGATGAAGGAAAAGCGTTTCAGCACCAGCGTAACGCCGAGGAGCGACGAGCAAAGCGCAATCAGCACGCCGACAATCAGCGCATAACGCACGAACGGGTACTGCATATAGAGCGCGAGTTTTTCAATCCATGCTTCCATGCGATGCGCCCTCCTTTTTCTCCGGCGTGTCTTTCATTTCACGCAGATATTCGTCCCGCGTCCCGAAAAAGACGCGGCGCCCGAGATGCAGGATGTGGGTGGCGCAGGGCAGCGCTTCGGCCACGTCGTGGGTGATCATGACAATCGTGACGCCCGACCGATGCAGCTCTCCGATAATCCGATACATATCGGCGGTAACGACGGGATCAAGGCCCGACACCGGCTCGTCGAGCAACAGAAGCTTTTCCGTCGCGCAAAGCGCGCGTGCCAACAGAACGCGCTGCTGCTGGCCTCCGGACAGATCGCGGTAGCAACGGTCGGAAAGCCCGGCAATTCCCATGCGCTCCATATTTTGCGCCGCCCGTTCTTTCTCTTCCCGTTTGTAAAACGGACGGAATCCCATGCGCCCCTGAAAGCCGGACAGCACGATTTCCCGCACGGAAGCGGGAAAATCCTTTTGCACGTCGGTCTGCTGGGAAAGGTAGCCGATTTCCCGCTTTTCCAATCCGTCGCCGAACACGACGCGCCCGGAAAGCGGCGGACGAAGACCGAGAATCGCCTTCATCAGCGTGGACTTGCCGGCGCCGTTTTCGCCGACGATGCAGAGATACATACCGGCCTCGACAGAAAAATTCAGGTCTTTGACGATGGTTTCGCCCTCATAGCCGAGGCAAAGATTTTCACAGACAATCTGCGGCATTATTTCAGCGCTTCCTTCAAAACATCGAGATTTTTCCGCATGACCGCAAGGTAATTCTGCCCGTAAGCCGCCTTGTCGCCGACGGTGGACTGCATGGAATCGAGTACCAGAATTTTCTGGTCGTGGGTCGGCGTGTTGTACAGGATCGTCTCTGCCACCTTGCGGGAGCCTCCCTCGATGGTCAGAATCACGGGCAGCTTCAGCTCATCCAGCTTCGCCGAAAGGAAGGCGATCGTTTCAAAGCTGGCCTCGGTCTCGGCGGAGCAGCCGGGGAACGCAGCGTAATATTTCAGACCGTAATCGTCGACGAGATAGCGGAACGGGAAACGGTCGCCGAACAGCAGCGTCTTCTTCGGCGAAGCGACAGCGACGGCTTCGTATTCCTTATCCATGGCGTTCAGCTTCGCGCAATAAGCCCCGGAGTTGTCCTTGTACGCCTGCGCATGGGCGGCGTCGGCGCGGCCAAGGGCGTCGGCGATAGCGTCCGCACACAATTTAGCATTTTTCAGCGACAGCCAGATATGC
>JAGAZS010000202.1 GCA_017939945.1 Schwartzia sp. (in: firmicutes) | reverse complement strand
GTGCCCGATCTGATTTGGTACAAGGACATCTACGGTGCGCATTTGATGGTCAACGACGCGTTCTGCGAGGTAGTCGGCAAGACGAAGGAGGACATCGCGGGGCGCGGCCATTGCTATATCTGGGGGCTGACGCCCGAAGAGTATGCGCAGGGCGAATACGTCTGCATGGAAACGGAGGTCGAGGTCATCCAGCAGGGCGTGACCTGCGTCTTTGACGAGCAGGTGAAAGCGCCGGAAGGTATGCGCCTGTTGAAGACTTACAAAACGCCAATCCGCGACGTGGACGGAAAGGTCATGGGTACGGTGGGAGTCGCGCGCAACGTGACGAAGGAACGCGAATACGAGCAAAAAATCCTGGAGATGGCCCAGACGGATTCCCTGACCGGTCTGGCGAATCGACGCTATTTCGAGGATTATATCCAAAGAGTGAAAGGCGTTCAGCAAAAGACGTTTATTTATTTCGACCTCGACCGGTTCAAACATATCAATGATACTTACGGTCACGCCATGGGCGATATGGTGTTGGTGCAGGTTTCGGGGCGCATGAAGCGGGCATTCCCCGACACCTTCCTCGTGCGGCTGGGCGGGGACGAGTTCCTCGCTGTGTTTATTGAAAGGATTTCGCGCGAGGTAATCGAAAAGCGCGTGCAGGAGTTCATCCGGGATTTGCAAGACTACTTTGAGAATACGGAGCACATGGAAGTGCTTTCTGCGAGCGCGGGTATCGCTATCGGAGATCCTCGGGAGCCCGTCGACGAGCTTCTCAAGCAGAGCGATTACGCGCTTTATGCAGCGAAACAAAGTGGCCGCGCCTGTTGCCGCTTCTACGACCCGTCCATGACGTTGGGGAACGAATAAACAGAATCATGGCGAGCGCGCCGTGCCTGATATTTCAGACGGCGCGTTTTTTTATGCGACAAATCCAGTTCGTAAAAATTCCCCAAAAAACTTTTCAAAAACATATAGACAAAAAGTCAAATTTGCGTTATAGTCTTATCAGAAGGTTAGCACTCGACGCCCCTGAGTGCTAACAGGAGGGGCAAGTAATATGGATGAAAGGAAACAGCGCGTCCTGCAGGCGGTGGTGCAGGACTATATCGAATCGGCGGAGCCGGTCGGGTCGCGCACCATCGCGCGGCGGCACGATCTCGGCGTCAGTCCCGCGACGATCCGCAACGAGATGGCCGATCTCGAAATGCTCGGCTATCTTGAACATATCCATACATCCTCCGGGCGCATTCCCTCGTCGAAGGGCTACCGTTTCTATGTGGACGGGCTGATGCAGCCGACGAGGCTGACCGACGAGGAGAAGACGCAGATCGACCGCTGGTATCGGGCGCGGGTCAAGCGCATCGAGGAAGTCTTCCAGGAAACGGCGCGGCTGATTTCCCATGTGACGAAAAACGTCGCTTTAGTGCTGGCGCCGCAGATGACGAAGTCGGCGTTCCGATGCCTGCAGTTCCTTCCGCTGGACGACAGACGTTCGGTGGCGGTGCTGATGACCGATGCGGGCTTCATCGAAAACCGCATTGTCGCTATGCCGTCGGGCGCAAGTTTCGAGGATTTCCAGCGTATGGCGCGGGTCATCAACGATTGTCTCGCCGGCTGCACGCTTGACGCGATTCCGAAGGCCGCCTACCGAAAGATTCGCTCGGAGATTTCCGACGAGGAGCTTTACGAGGCGGCACTCGACGTCATCAGCCGCGCCCTCGACGACCGGGAGGGGCGGAACCGTCTCTATCTCGGCGGCACGAGGGAAATCCTTTCCCAGCCGGAGTTCCGGGATGTGGAGCGCGTCAAGGAAATCCTTCTGATGCTGGAGGAAGAAGAGCTTCTGAAGGAAATCCTCTCCGCGCATCTTGGCGACGGGCTGCGCGTCACCATCGGGCAGGAAAACGACTACAAGGGCATCCAGGATTGCAGCATTGTCACGGCGACCTACCACTTGGACGGCGAGCTTCTCGGCACCATCGCGGTGCTGGGACCGACGCGGATGGAGTACGGCAAGGCGATGTCGCTCCTCGGCTACATGAACGAGCATCTGTCCGATGTGGTGCGGAGATTGGGCTGGCAAGGTTAGGTTAGACGGAGGGACGCGAAAATGAACCGTAAGAGAGGCAAGATGATCATGGCGGCGCTGTTCAGTCTTCTGACGTTCCTCGGGCTCGGCGGGTGCGCGTCGGCAATCGACAGACCCGAATGCGGCGGCACGACGGACAAGACGGATAGCAATGCGCCGAAGACAATCGTCTCCAAAGACCTTACAGGTTTTTACGCGCATTTCTATCTGCGGGGCGAATGGTCGCCCGGAAAGGGAGACCGGTTCTACACCGTCGAAGTGCGGAAAAATGAACAGGGCGTATTGACGGCTGCCGTCTGGACGGATTCCAGAAACGACGCTCGTGTCAGCCTTCCCGCGGATGAAACGCTGCTGACGAAGCTGCAGTCCATTATCGACGAACGCCATTTGGCGGGAAATAACGGCGTCTACCGCGTGACGGCGGGACTTCCGCCGGAATTCCAGAAGTGCCATTTCAACGCAAACTACGCTTCGGGGGAAAAGATAGAATTCACCGTGAACAACAATCCCGACGCGGAGTGGACGCGGGAGACCTATCTTGCCTTCGCGGACTGGTTCGCCGAAAAAGGCGACGAATCCCTGCTGCCGCCGAAGCTCGTCTACGGGCCGGTCAAGAGATGTTCCTTTACCCTCTCCGAGGATGGCAGGAAGGTTCACTTCAGCCCGGTCCATGTGCAGGAAGAGAAGGCCATCAATGGAGAACAGCTCCTCCTGGGCAGGATGAACTACGACGCAGCGGCAAAGAAATGGGGGCGGGAGGACGATTTCACGCTGTTCCCCGAGGACTATCTGCAGCAGATTCACGCCATCCTGTCCGCCCACGATCTCCGCGCCTTTGATTACCACTCGGTGCTCTATAAGGAGCGGAAGATGACGAAAGAGGAGAAGGATTTCTTCCGCCCGGCGCTGCAGATCCACGTCGATTTCGAGGACAACAAGTCGCTGCGGATCGACGTCAACGACGCGGGCGATCTGGAGACGCTTCAGCCGCTGGTGAAGGAGCTGCTCGCGTACCATGATTCCCTGTTCGACGAGGAGTGATTCGTATGACGGCGTTTGAGAAAGATAAAATGAAGAAAAAGGATGAGGCAAGCTTGGAGGACATGAAGGAACAGATTGAAGAGGCTTTGGCCGAGGAGAAGGCGGAGCGCCGTGCGTTCAACCAGGACGCGCCGGAGGAAGCGCCGCCGCAGGAGAGCGGCGAAACGCAGGCCGGAGAATCGGAGGAGACGGCGCCGGAAGACGCGGACGCGATCCGCGAAAAATACGAGGCGGAGCTTGCCGAAAAGGAAAACCGGTATTTGCGCTTGCAGGCGGATTTCGAGAACTTCCGCCGCCGCACCCGGCAGGAGAAGGAGGAGCTTGCCGCCGTCGTTACGCAGAATCTTTTGAAGGACCTGCTGCCGTTCCTCGACAATTTCGAGCGCGCGCTGGCGGCCGGGGGAAACGATGAAGGCGGGCTTCGCGCGGGCGTTGAGATGATGTACAAGCAGCTCGTGGAGGCGCTGAAAAAGGAAGGACTCGAATATATCGAGACGAAGGATAAGCCCTTCGACCCGAACTTCCATCAGGCGGTCATGCGCGTCGAGGACGCGGAAAAGGAGGATGGCGAGATTGTCGCCGAGCTGCAGAAGGGTTATATGGTAAAAGGCCGCGTCATCCGTCCGAGTATGGTACAGGTAGTTGGCAATTAGCCATTGAAAGGCAATTCGCGGCAAAAGCCGCACAATATAAATTCAGCAATCAATAAATATGTATATTGAATAGGAGGAAATCATCATGGCAAAGGTAATTGGTATTGACTTGGGTACGACGAATTCCGTCGTTTCCGTTATGGAGGGCGGCGAGCCCACCGTCATCACGAACCCGGAAGGCAGCCGCCTGACTCCGTCGGTGGTCGGCTTCACGAAGGACGGGCAGCGTCTGATCGGCCAGCTGGCGAAGCGGCAGGCGGTCTCGAATCCTGACCGCACGATCGCTTCGATCAAGCGTCACATGGGCGAGAAGGATTACAAAGTCACAATCGACGACAAGAGCTACACGCCGCCGGAAATTTCCGCGATGGTGCTGCAGAAGCTGAAAGCCGACGCGGAAGCGTACCTCGGCGAGACGGTCAGCCAGGCCGTTATCACGGTCCCGGCGTACTTCAACGACAGCCAGCGGCAGGCGACGAAGGACGCCGGCAAGATTGCGGGCCTCGACGTGCTCCGCATCATCAACGAGCCGACGGCGGCGGCGCTGGCCTATGGCCTTGACAAGGACAACGACGAGACGATCCTCGTTTTCGACCTCGGCGGCGGCACGTTTGACGTCTCGATCCTTGAGCTCGGCGACGGCGTTTTCGAGGTCAAGGCGACGAACGGTAATACGCATCTCGGCGGCGACG
>JAGAZS010000201.1 GCA_017939945.1 Schwartzia sp. (in: firmicutes) | reverse complement strand
CTGGGCGGGGAGTATTTCCCCTGCGCAGCCGAGGTGCAGAACTGGAATTTCCTGCTGGTCGGCTACGCGGATCGGGATTTCTTTTCCAGCGGGCTGGAGAAGATTCACCTGCTGGTGCTTTGGGTATTCGGTCTCCTGATCCTGCTGTTCAGCGTTTTCACGCTCTATTCGTTCACGGCGGCGCTGCAGGCGGAGGAAAGCAAGGAACTCAAGGAAGCGAAGGAAGAAGCGGAGCGCGCGAACCAGGCCAAGAGCGCGTTCCTCGCGAACATGAGCCACGAAATCCGCACGCCGATCAACGCGGTGCTGGGCATGAACGAGATGATCCGGCGCGAGGCGGACGACGAGCAGATCAGGAAATACTCGTGGAACATCAAGAGCGCCAGCGAGACGCTGCTTTCGCTGATCAACGACATCCTCGATTTCTCGAAGATCGAGTCCGGCAAGATGGAAATCGTCGAGACGGCGTACCAGCTCAGCTCGCTCTTGAACGACGTCGTCAATATGATCCGCTACAAGGCGGAACAGAAGGGGCTGGAATTTTACATCAAGGTGGACGAGTCGATCCCTGACAGCCTGATCGGCGACGAGGTCCGCATCCGGCAGGTCATCGTCAATATCCTGAACAACGCGGTCAAGTACACGCCCGAAGGCAGCGTGACCTTCGACGTGCGCGGCGAAACAACGGAGGACGGCAATCTGCTGCTGCGCATCGCGTCCATCGACACGGGGCTTGGCATCAAGGAGGAGGACAAGGGCAAGCTGTTCGCGAAATTCCAGCGGCTTGACGTGGAAAAGAACCGCAACGTCGAAGGAACGGGACTCGGTCTTTCGATCACTCTGCGCCTTGTCGAGATGATGCATGGCAAGATTGATGTGGAAAGCGTTTACGGCGAAGGCTCGACCTTCACGATCACGCTTCCGCAGAAAATCAACGACCCCATGCCCATCGGCGACTTCGAGAAGCGCGTCGAGGCGTTCATCAAGGGCGAGCAGGCGTACCGCGAAAGCTTCATCGCGCCGGAGGCCGAAGTGCTGGTCGTCGACGACAACAGCATGAACCTGTTCGTGTTCCAGAGCCTCCTGAAATCCACGAAAATCCAAATCACGACGGCCAAGAGCGGGATGGAGTGCCTCGACAAGATTGCCGCCAAGCGCTTTGACATCGTGTTCCTCGATCACATGATGCCGGAAATGGACGGCATCGAAACCTTGGAACGGGCGAAGGCGATGCCGGAGAGCCAGTGCCACGGCGTGCCCTTTATCGCGCTGACCGCCAACGCCATTGCCGGGGCGCGGGAAATGTTCCTCGAGGCGGGCTTCACCGATTACCTGTCGAAGCCCATCAACAGCAGGATGCTGGAGCGCATGATCCAGGATTATCTGCCCGAGAGCAAGATTTTGGAACCGGAGCCGGAGCCGAAAAAGGCGGCCGCCGAGGCAAAAGAAGAGCCGGAAACGGAAACCGTCGAAGCGGCCAAGCCGGAACCGGAAGCTTCGCCCGTCGAAGAAAAGGCGGAGAGCGCGGGAAGCGCGGCGGAGGATTCCGATGGCGGGCAGCAGATCGATAAAGAGCTCGGCATGCAGTATTGCGGCGACATGGAGGAGATGTTCCAGGAGTTCGTCAAGATGTTCTGCGAGCGCAAGGAGGAGACCTTCGAGAAAATCCGTACCGCTTATGAAACGGAGAACTGGGACGACTACACGACCCACGTCCACGCGCTGAAATCCACCGCGCTTTCCGTCGGAGGCAGGACGCTCTCGGAGGCGGCGAAAGCGCTGGAGATGGCGGGACACGTCTGTTGCGAAGGACCGGAGAGCGAAAAGGAAAAGCAAATCGCCTTTATCCGCGAGAACCACGAAAAGACGCTGGCGCTCTACGACGCTTATTGCGAGGAAGCGGAGAAACGAGGTTTCTGGGTAAAATGACTTAGGACACGCTGAAGATTTTTCAAAAAAAGGAGGATTTTCAGCGGAAATGCAGAAATAATAAGTACAGTATGCAGAACGGATGGATGGATCCGTTCTATCAGAGAAGGAGGATGTATCGCATGGCTACATTCACGGTAAGAGGAAGAAATATGGAGGTTACGCCGGCGCTGAAGGACTACGTCGAGAAGCGCGTCGGCAAGATCGCGAAGTATTTTGATAAGGTCGGCGAAATCACGGTGCTTTTGACCGTCTCGAAGGGACGCCACACCGTCGAGGTCACGGTGCCCATCGACAAGGGCGTCATGCTGCGCGGCGAGGAAGCGACAATGGATATGTACACGTCGATCGACCTCGTGGTCGAGAAGCTCGAGCGGCAGATCCACAAGCACAAGACGAAGCTCCAGCGCCGTTTCCGCGAGGGCGGCTTCAAGGCGGAACTGGCGGCGGAGGAGAGCAAGGCCGCCCAGGCGCGCGCCGGCGAGAAGGAAGACACGGGCGAGTACACCATCGTTCGCACCAAGCATTTCTCGATCAAGCCGATGGACGAGCAGGAAGCGATCATGCAGATGAACATGGTCAACCACGACTTCTACGTTTTCCGCGACGCGAAGACGGAAGAGATCAGCGTGGTCTACCGCCGTGCGGACGGCAACTACGGCCTGATCCAGCCGGGTGCACAGGAAGAGTAAAAAAGATATCTATGAGGGGAAACGCCCGCCGGTCATGCTTTCCGGCGGGCGTTCTTTGAAATCGTCCATGCGACGTTTGGCGATGTTTTATTTTTATGGAAGGGAATTTTCTCATGGGTAGAAATTTTGTCCGCCTTCTTGCACTGACATTCGTGCTCCTATTGCTCGGCGCGTCGTCCGTTTTCGCGAAGTCCCCGGACGAGGAGCGGGCGGAGCTTCAGGAGAAGCGGGAGTGGACGCTTGAAAAATTGTATGAGGAGATTCCGTCGGCGCAGTATGCGGTCGAGAACAGTTACGGTTATGCAGTGCTGAACAATACCGGCGTGAAGGTGCTGCTGTTCGGCAGCGCACACGGGCGCGGCATGGCGGTGAACAATGTCACCGGCGAAGAGGTCTTCATGCGAATGAAGGAAGGAGAAGTGGGCCTCGGAATCGGTGCGAAGGAATACGCTCTGATTTTTATCATTGAGACGCCGGAGGCATGGGAGGGCTTCGTGCGTTCCTCAGGCTGGAAGGCGAGCGGCTCCGCGACGGCGGCGGCAAACGACGGCGTCAGCGGCGACAGCCTCGAAGGCGCGGTGATGGCCGCCGACGGTATTTGGGTGTACCAGTTGACGACAAAGGGGCTGGCGCTGGAGCTTTCCATCAAGGGAACGCGCATTTACCCCGACAAGAATCTGAATGATTTGTCCAGGCATTGACGACGCAATAGGCGTCTGCTTTTCCAAGGGGAGAGGCAGACGCTTTTTGAATGTTTGGATTGCGCGTTCAAAAATTTTTCTGAAAAGGCACTTGCGGCTTTGACTTATGAGGGATTGTCTGATACAATCATAAGTTAGTATTGTCTGTCACATTATTAAGGAAAGAATTTTGAGGAGTGGTTCGGCTTTGTGGGGATTCCTGAAGCGCTTTTTGGGCGACAACAACGATAAAGAAATCAAGAGGATGCAGCAGACCGTCGACAAGATCAACGCGATGGAGGCGGATTTGCAGAATCTGACGGATTCGTCCCTGGCGGCGAATACCGATAAATTCAAGGAGCGGCTGGCGGCAGGCGAGACGCTCGACGATATCCTGCCGGAGGCTTTCGCGGTATGCCGCGAAGCGTCGCGGCGCGTTCTCGGCATGCGCCATTTCGACGTGCAGCTGATGGGCGGCATGTGCCTGCATGAGGGCAAGATCGCCGAGATGAAAACGGGCGAAGGCAAGACGCTGGTCGCGACACTGCCCGTTTATTTGAACGCGCTGACCGGCAAGGGCGTCCATATGGTCACGGTCAACGAGTATCTGGCCAAGCGCGACAGCGAGTGGATGGGGCATCTTTACAAATTCCTCGGCCTGTCGGTGGGGCTTATCATGCACGAGCTTGATTTTCCTGCGCGCAAATATGCCTATAGCTGCGATGTGACTTTCGGCACGAACAATGAGTACGGTTTCGATTATCTGCGCGACAATATGGTCATTTCCCCCGAGCAGATGGTGCAGCGCGACCTGAACTTCGCCATTGTGGACGAGGTGGACTCGATCCTGATCGACGAGGCGAGAACGCCGCTGATCATTTCCGGGCCGGGCGCGAAATCCACCGAGGTCTACGCGCGAATGGCGCAGGCGGTGGCGACGCTCCGCCAGGGCGAAGACTACACGGTGGACGAGAAGCAGAAGACCGTCGCGCCCAGCGACGAGTCTGTCCACAAGGTTGAGCAGATGCTCGGCGTGAAAAATCTCTATGCGCCGGAGAATATCGAGTATTCCCATTGCTTCAACGCGGCGCTTCGCGCGAAGGCTATCATGCACAGGGATCGCGACTATGTGGTGCGCAACGGCGAGGTTATCATCGTCGATGAGTTCACCGGACGCCTGATGTTCGGGCGTCGTTATTCGGACGGCCTGCATCAGGCCATCGAGGCGAAAGAGGGCGTGAAGATCCAGCGCGAATCCCAGACGCTGGCGACCATCACCTTCCAGAATTATTTCCGCATGTACGAAAAGCTGGCGGGCATGACGGGCACGGCCAAGACCGAGGAAGACGAGTTCCTGAAGATTTACAAGCTGCCCGTTGTCGTGGTGCCGACGAACAAGCCGGTCATCCGCAAAGACGAGCCGGATCTGATTTTCAAGACGAAGCGCGCGAAGTACAATGCCGTCGCCAACGCGGTGGACGAGCTGCACGCGACGGGACGCCCGATCCTGATTGGCACTACGTCCATCACGCAGTCCGAGGAGCTTTCCGCGCTGCTCAAAAAGCACAAAGTTCCGCATAACGTGCTGAACGCGAAGTACCATGAGCAGGAAGCGGAGATCATCAAGGACGCTGGCCAGCTCGGCGCGGTCACGATCGCGACGAACATGGCAGGCCGCGGCACCGACATCATTCTCGGCGAGGGCGTTGCGGATCTGGGCGGCCTTGCGATTATCGGTACGGAGCGGCACGAGTCCCGGCGCATCGACAATCAGCTTCGCGGCCGTGCCGGCCGTCAGGGCGATCCCGGTTCCTCTCGGTTTTATCTGTCGCTGGAGGACGACTTGCTGCGGCTGTTCGCCGCCGAGCGCATCGCGAAGGTCATGGACAAGCTCGGCATGGAAGAGGACGAGCCGATTGAGCATTCCATCATCACAAGCTCCATCGAGCACGCCCAGAAGAAGGTCGAGGCGCGGAATTTCGACATGAGAAAGAACGTGCTCGAATACGACGATGTGATGAACCAGCAGCGCGAGGTCATTTACGCGCAGCGCCGCAAGGTGCTGAAGGGCGAAGAGCTTCGCGAGAGCATCATGTATATGATCAAGGAAATCATCAAGTCCGAGATGAACCAGTACGCCAACGAAAAGCTCTATCCGGAGGAATGGACGCTGGACGGCCTGATCGAGGACGCCGAAAGTATTTATGCGCCGAAGGGCTCTCTGAAGAAGGAAGAGCTGGAGGCCATGAGCCGCGACGAGTTGGGCGAGACGCTGGAAAAGATCGCCGAAGACAACTACAAGGCCCGCGAAGCGGAGTTCTCCCCCGGCGTCATGCGCGAGCTGGAAAAGGTCATCATGCTGCGCGTCGTGGACAACAAGTGGATGGAACATCTCGACCACATGGATATGCTGCGGCAGGGCATCAACCTGCGCGCTTACGGCCAGCGCAATCCGCTGGTGGAATACAAGATCGAGGGCTACAATATGTTCGAGGAGATGATTCATCAGATCCAGACGGACATCGCGAAGCTCATGTATCGCGTCAGCGTAGTCACCGACGAGCGGCGGCAGGTGGAAGACCGCCTTGCCACAGCGCAGGCGTCCCACGGCGACGACGTGGAAACGGCGGAGCAGAAGCCTGTCAAGAAAGCTCCGGTCCGCTCCGAGCACATCGGCCGGAACGATCCCTGCCCCTGCGGCAGCGGCAAGAAATACAAGAACTGTTGCGGGAAAGGGAAGTAAAAAGGAGGCGTTCACCATGAAGCGGAATCTGTTGATGTTTGCGGTTTTGCTCGTCGGCCTGCTTGCTTGTGCTGTTTGCGCGGCGCAAGAGAAGCCGCCCGTTCAGCCCGGCGTTGGCGTGGTCATCATTGGCGGCGCGGATTTCACGACGGCGGATTTCCTGAAAGCGGCCAGCGAGCAGATGGGCGCGGAATACCAGCTGGG
>JAGAZS010000200.1 GCA_017939945.1 Schwartzia sp. (in: firmicutes) | reverse complement strand
TCTCTCCATGCATTCCAGCGAAGACGATTGGAATAGCACCCATGAAAAAAACTGCCAGCCACCCAAAAACTCGAATCACATTTTTGATATTCAGATTCATAGCTCTCCACTCTCCCTTATGTTTATTTCGTTATGCTATCTGTCATTTTCAACGTATCGGATACCCCGGCATACCGAGTGCTGTCCGTCAAAACATACAGCAGAAATTCTTTTTCCACACCATCCGCACTGACCGGCCAAAGCCACTGCCCTTGCCCCACCGTCTTGGAAAAAAGCTCACTATAAAATTTGGAAGCTACGTCCGATTGCGCCGCTTGGGACAAAAGATCGCCGCAGTGTTTCGCGTCTCCCTTGATGAGATAAGCGAATGCCATCGCGCGTAGCTGAGCGGCATTTCCGCCTCCCGGCCGTCCCACAAGACGAATCACCTCGTCGGCATGTTGGTACGCGATTTTCCGGTAAGAATCATAATTGTCCCTAAAACGCGAGTCTCCAGCATAACACGCAATGGCGTAATCAAGATTCGCCCCTATATCCTTTGGAGAGGCCGCAATCCGTGCAATCAAGATTGATTCCGCACGAATGAAATATTCCTTCGCAAAGGCGGCGCCTCCTTTGGAACGATAAATTTGAGAGGCGAGCAACAGTACATCGGTATTGTCCGGCTGAAGGGCAGTGGCGCGGCTGATTGCATTGATAGCCTCTGCATATTTTTCATTGCGGACATTCGCTTGCCCCGCACGCTTTCCATCGCTATATGCAATATATGCACGCTCAAAAAGAACCGCCGCATCCTCGATTTCTACAGATGAAACCATAGGCGTTTCTGGCACTGTCTCCTTGTTGGCTGCCTCGGTTGGCTGGAAAATTCCCAACACCAAAAGCATGGCAAGCATTGGACGCCATTTTTTCATAAGCCCGCCCCCAATTCTTCAAATCATGAAACGTCGCTTCATCCAATCCGCAGATATTTTTGCGGACTTGATGAAGCGACGTTTCCTTCTAATGCTTCAGCAATTATCAGGAAACGCTGCTTCTTCAACGCATTACTTCACGAACATAACCGCGCCGCTCGAAAGGAAGCCGCCAGTCTCGTTTGCTTTCAAAATGCGATCGGCATCCTCGACGGAAACGACGACATTAACCGGATTCGACGAGTTCTTGCCGCCGCGTACCTCCACCGCTGTCACTACCAGCGGATTCGCCCCGGCGCGACTGCCGCTGGTGGCATTCTCCAAAGAATTGGCATAGCCGACCATTCCAGAATTGATGGCGACCGAAGATTCGATATTGCTGATTCCATAGACCGCACGTCCATTGGTGTCATAAATAATCGGAGAGAATGTCGGCGCAAGACCCAGACTGGAAGCATCGACGACCACACCCGTGTAATTCGCGCTCTGTACCGCTTTGACTTCCTCCTTGGAAATCGTCGGCTTCGTCACGACAGGAGGCGGCACGGGCTTTTCCGTTTCCGGGCGGATTGCGGGAAGCGCTGCCGAAGCCAAGCTACCCGTGGAACCGTAAAGCGGCACGCGCATCTTGACGAAATAGCTGCCGTCGGGATTCTGCCCCTCC
>JAGAZS010000199.1 GCA_017939945.1 Schwartzia sp. (in: firmicutes) | reverse complement strand
GCGGAGACAAGGCTTCGCGAAGCGGCAAGGCTCGGCTTCGAGGCCGCCGTGCTGCCGGAGAAAAACGCCCGCGCATTGAAAGGCACAAAGACGGGAATGAAGCTGCTGCCTGCTGCGACCGTCGGGGATGCGCTGAAGCTGGCGCTGCCGAAGGAGGAGAAAAAAGAATAGGGGCTGCACCCTCAATGAGGGGCATAAAGAGCCGCTTAAACAGGAAACGCAAGCTGTGACGAAAAACCTTAATTTTACGCCGCCGTTCAATAATGGTATAATATATTGTCTGACGAAAAGGGATACATGATAGGGAAGGACTATGAGACGATTCAAACTGGATTCAAAGGAACGGGCGGCGTTGGGGCGGCGCGAACAGAAACGCATCGCGGACAATATCGGTAAAGCGTTGCTGTTTGTATGGGTGATTTTTAGTGTGCTGATTGCGCGCTATGCGTGGATACAGCTCGTGCGCGGGGAGGAACTGGCGGCGCAGGTGCGGTACGAGACCGGCGGGGAAATGATCATGCAGTCGCCGCGCGGCGCGATTCTTGACCGCAACGGGCGGGAAATGGCGGTCAGCCTGATGATGAAGCGGGTGTTTATCGATCCCAGCAATGTGCCAAAGGGGAAAGAGGATGAAGTGGCGGCGAAGCTCGCGCCTTTGATCGGGGTGACGCAGGAAAAGGTGCGGCATGACATCGAGCAGGGCGGCGGGTATGTCGTGGTGAAGCGGTTTTTGACGACGGATGAGGTCGAGGCGGTGCAGAACCTGATCCGGACAGAGGGATATAACTGCATCGGGTTCGAGGACGAGCCGAAGCGGCATTATCCGAATGAGGACCTGGCAGCGAATATCCTCGGCTTCGTCGGAACGGACGACGTCGGTTTAGACGGTATTGAGCAGGCTTATGACGATTTGATCAAAGGCGTCGTGGCGGAGACCTTCGTGCAGACGGACAATGTCAGCGACAGGCCGATCCTCGGGTCGGTTTCGCAGCGCGTGCCGAAACAGAACCAATGCAAGACTGTCCAGCTCACCATTGATTCGACGGTGCAGTTCATGGTCGAGGAGGTGCTGGAGGATGCCATGGCAGAGACGCAGCCGCTTTCGGTGACGGCGCTGGTGATGAAGCCCAAAACCGGGGAAATCCTTGCGATGGCGTCGAGGCCTTCATACAACCCGAATCATTTTGAGGACTATCCGATGGAGGTCTGGAAAAACCGCGCGGTGTCGAGCATTTACGAGCCGGGTTCCACGTTCAAGTCCATTGTCGCGGCGGCGGCCCTAGAGGAGGGGTTGGTTTCGCCCGATCAATGGTTCCTGGATCCGGGGTATTTGATAGTCAGCGAGAAGCGCATCGAGAACTGGAGCGGCGGAAGCTTCGGATCGGTGACGTTCACGGACGTCATGAGGCAGTCCATAAATACCTGTTTCGCTCTGCTTGGTTTGGAACTCGGAGCGGATCGGCTGACCAAGTACGCGCGGCGATTCGGGTTCGGCGAGATGACGGGTATTGAGCTACCGGGCGAGGAAGAGGGGCTGATGTTCGATCCTGCCAAGCAGGACGTATATGATTCCGACATAGCGACGATGTCTATCGGGCAGAGCGTCGCGGTGACGCCGCTGCAGCTTATCACGGCGATGTCGGCAATCGCCAACGACGGTGTGCTGATGAAGCCGTACATCGTGAAGGCGGTCTACAATGAGGACGGCTCCGTCTATGAGGAAACAAAGCCGCATGAGGTGCGGCGCGTCATCAGCTCGGAGACGGACAAGACGCTGGTCGGGCTGCTGGAACAGGTTGTTGCTACGGGCGGCGGCGGCAAGGCGAGCGTCAAGGGTTACCGCATCGGCGGCAAGACCGGAACAGCGCAGAAGCCGGATCCGGAGGGCGTCGGGTATAAGGAAGGCTGTTATATTGCTTCTTTCTGCGGATTTGCGCCCGTCGACGATCCGGAGGTTACGCTGTTGGTCATTATCGACGAACCTTCGGGCGGGAATTATTACGGCGGGCAAATCGCCGCGCCGGTGGCGGCGAAAATTTTTCAGCAGCTTTTCCGCTATCTGAATGTTGAGCCGTCCAGCAATCCTTTTGAGGATAAAAAGCCGGAGACCGCGTCGCCGGCTGCGAAGCAGACTGTTGCGCCATCTACGGTACCGAATGTGGTCGGGCTTGATGTGGCGGAAGCCCAGAAGATGATCCAGGGTTCGGGGCTCAGGATGCGCGCCGAGGGGCGGGGAACGGCAATCAGCCAGGACGTAGCGCCGAATACCGTTGTCGAAAAGGGAACGGAGATTGTCGTGCGTTTCGCGCCGTAAAAGACGGAGCTTAAATTGTTGAAAAAAGAGGTTTGTTCATGCTGGAATGGAAATTACCGAATACTGTGCTTCCCGTTTTGTTTCACGGAGCGCAGACCCTGGGCAGCGATACGTCGCCCGTAAACCTGTTTCTGTTTTCTGATATCTTGCATACGGAGGTCGCCGTGCAGGACGGAATCCTGTTCCGATATTTTCAGGGAAATTCCGATAATTGCAGGGGCTACGGCGCTCCGCTTGCCGCCTGCGATTTCGACGGCGCGAAAGTGTTGAACGTGTTGAGACATGATGCGGAACGGCGGGACGTTCCGCTTTCCTTCTGCGCGTTTGACGAGCGGCAGACGAAAATATTCGACGGGCTTTGTAATATCCGCTGGTCTTCACGGGACGGCGACGGCGACTATATCTATAAGAGGGAAAGCCTCGCGCAGCTTTCCGGAAAAAAGCTCCATGCGAAAAAGAATCTTGTCAACCGCTTTTGGCGGCTGTATCCGGACGCGTCGTATCAACCGATCACGAAGGAAAACATTGCCGATGCGCTGACCGTGGCGGAGCAGTGGTTTGCGGAGAGGGCAGAGGAGGGCGTCGATGCGGACATGAGCGAGCTGGCGCATATCCGGAAAGCCGCCGAATATTGGGAAGCATTGGGCCTTTTCGGCGGCGTGCTTTACGCCGAGGGCTTGCCTGTCGCCATGACAATGGCTTCGGCAATTTCACGGCAGGCCATTGACGTGCATTTTGAAAAGGCCGTAGGCGCGTTCGCGGCTGAAGGCGCTTTTGCCGCCATCAATCAAGCTTTCGCCGCCTCTGATGCGGCGGCACCCTATTCCTATGTCAATCGCGAGGAAGACATGGGGATGCCGGGGCTTCGCAAGGCCAAGGAAGCGTATCGCCCCGCTTTCAAGGTGGAGAAATATTACGGGACGGCGGAGTAATCTGAACCGTTGCACTTTATCTTTTGGTGCAGCGGTTTTTCTTTTTGGGAAAGGCAGGATATTTTTTTGATGCGTCGAAATATGTATACAGTATTAGGATGACGAAATTGGTTGTCATGGGAGGGAACGCAATGGAGAGAAAGACGGACGTCGTCGTAATTGGTGGCGGCATTACCGGGACGGCGATTCTCGCGGCACTGGCGCGGCTCGATTTGTCCTGTGTGCTGGCGGAAAAGGAGCCGGACATCGCGGCGGGGACGACGAAGGCGAACAGCGCGATCCTGCACGCGGGTTTTGACGCGCCTACGGGCAGTATGAAGGCGAAGATGAATGTCGAGGGCAATCGTCTGTATCATGAATTGCAGAATGAATTGAATCTGAACATCGAGTGGACAGGTTCTCTCGTCTGCGCGACGACGGAGGAGGAAGAAGCGCAGATCAAGGAACTGAAGGCACGCGGCGAGGCGAACGGTGTGCTGGGGTTGGAAATTTGGGACGGCGGCAAGGTGCGCGAGAAGGAGCCGAACCTTTCCTCCGCAATCCGTTCGGCACTTTGGGCGCCGACGGCGGGCATCTGCTGGCCTTTCGGGATGGCGGCTGCCTTTGCGGAAAATGCCGTAGAAAACGGCGCTGAAATTTTGCGGGATTGCGAGGTCACGGGAATCCGCTTTGCGGACGGCAAGGGATTCGCCGTGGAGACGACGCAGGGAGCAATTCATGCAAAGTATGTCGTGAACGCGGCGGGCGTATTTGCGGACAAAATCGCAGCGATGGCGGGGGATACGAGCTTTTCGATTCACCCGCGCAAGGGCGAGTACATCCTTTTCGACAAGACGGCGCAGGACAAGCTGGTCAAGGGCATCGTTTTTCCGGCGCCGACGAAAACGACGAAGGGCATTCTCGTCTGCGCGACGACCCACGGCAATACGTTCATCGGGCCGAACGCGCAGGATCAGGACAGCCGCGAAGATACGGCAGTGACGACGCCGGGCATGGACGAGATTATCGCAGGCGCGAAAAAGCTGGTGCCGGAGCTGCCGATGGGCGCTGCGATTACCCAGTTCGCGGGAATCCGCGCGGTGTCCGACACGAACGACTTTATTGTCGGTGAATCGAAGACGGTCAAGGGGCTGTATCACGCGGCGGGCATCCAGTCGCCGGGGCTGACCTCGGCTCCGGCTATCGCGAAACTTTTGGCGGAGGAAATTGCGAAAGTGTCGGGGGCGAAGTCAAAAGCGAACGTGAAGACAGGTCGTCCTGCACAGCCGGTTTTCCGCGAGCTTCCCGCCGAGGAGCAGGCGGCGCTGATTGCAAAAGACGCGCGGTACGGGCGCGTAATCTGCCGTTGCGAGACGATCACCGAGGGCGAGATTGTGGACGCAATCAAACGGCCCTGCGGCGCAAGAACGGTGGACGGCGTGAAGCGCCGCACCCGCGCGGGCATGGGACGCTGCCAAGGCGGTTTCTGCGGGCCGCGCGTAATCGAGATTTTGTCGAGGGAGCTTGATATTCCCGTGCCGAAGGTGAGAAAGGACGGCGCGGATTCCTATATGTACGAGGAAAAGCTGGGAGGTGGGCGGAAATGAGCGAAATCTACGACGTCATTATTGTAGGCGGCGGCCCTGCGGGACTGACCGCGGCATTGGCTGCGCAGCAGAACGGCGCGAAGAAGATTCTCGTGCTGGAGCGCGACCGGGAGCCGGGCGGCATTTTGCAGCAGTGCGTCCACAACGGCTTCGGCCTGCACCATTTCAAAGAGGAACTGACCGGCCCCGGCTATGCGCAGCGTTGCTACGATCTCGTCAAGGATTTGCCGGAAGTGGAAATATTTGTCGATACGATGGTGCTGGAGGTTCGGAAGGACAAGACGGTCTGTGCCATCAATCCGAAACGCGGCGTGATGGAGCTTCGCGGAAAGTCGATTATCCTGACGATGGGCTGCCGCGAGCGCACGCGCGGCGCGATACGGATTCCGGGCACTCGGCCCGCAGGCGTCTACACGGCGGGCGCAGCGCAGCGTATGGTCAATATGGAGGGCTATATTCCCGGCAAAAAAATCGTGATTCTCGGCTCCGGCGATATCGGACTGATTATGGCGCGGCGCATGTCGCTGGAAGGCTGCAAGGTGCAGGCGGTGCTGGAAATCTGCCCGTTCTCCAACGGACTGACGCGAAATATTGTCCAATGTTTGAACGACTATGACATTCCGCTGCATCTTTCCCATACGATTGTGGCAATTCATGGCAAAGACCGGGTTACAGGAATTACGGTGGCGAAGGTGGACGACAAGATGCGCTCGATTCCCGGCACGGAGTTCGAGATTGACTGCGACACGGTGCTGCTTTCCGTCGGACTGATCCCCGAAAACGAGCTTTCCAACGGACTCGGTCTCGCGATGCACCCGCTGACGAGCGGACCGATTGTCGATCAGCGGCGTGAGACCAGCGAACCGGGGATTTTCGCGGCGGGCAATGTGGTCCATGTTCACGATCTCGTTGATTTCGTTTCCGACGAGGCGGAGATTGCCGGAAAATTTGCTGCGAAGGCGGCGCTGGGCGAGGACAGCAAAGCGAGTCACGATCTCGCGGTCACGACGGGAGAAAACATCCGCACCTGCGTGCCGCAGCATTTGCGCCTCGGGTCGGAAGCCGAAAAAGTGCGGCTGTTTATGCGTGTAACGCGGCCGATGCGCGGTAAATTGAAGCTGAAAGTGATGAGCGGCGACGAAGAAGTATTTTCGAAACCGCTGATGATCGCGAAGCCCAGCGAAATGATTGCGGTGGATTTGCCGGAGGCAAAGATAGGAGCATTGTCGGCGGATCTTGTCGTATCTCTGGAGGAGGGAAAATAGATGGCGACGGAAACGAAGGTACTGAATTGCATCAACTGTCCGCTGAGCTGTGAATTGACGGCGACGGTGGAGGACGGCGTCGTCACGAACGTGACCGGAAATTTCTGCCCGCGTGGGGCGCAGTATGCGAAGGAAGAATTGACCGCGCCGACGCGGATGCTGACGTCCACAGTC
>JAGAZS010000198.1 GCA_017939945.1 Schwartzia sp. (in: firmicutes) | reverse complement strand
GGGCCCGGCAACGGTGCAGAAGCTGCTGAACCGCGTGCGGTTCAAGGTCGCCGACCAGTTCGTGAAAGGCGAGCTGCCGCTGACGTCGGATTCGCCGAATTACGAGCAGAATCTCGGCGTGCTGCGCTGGGCGGCACGGAACAGCGAGGGCGAAGAAAGGGCGCGCTACGCGGATTTCCTGAAAGCGGCGCTTTCGGAGATATAATGATAAAACAAACCCGCGCGAAGTTTTGCGCTTCGCGCGGGTCCTTATATTATAGTAGAAAAATATTTGCATTTCTGCTACACTATTATCGGATTGAAATCGGAAAGAAGGAGGGCGTTATGGGCGAGTTGCGCGGCAGGACGGCGGCGGGGATTTCCCAACCGATACTGACATTTTCGGGGCAGCCTCTCTTTCCGTTGCCGAAGCAGTTGTTTCGGCTCTATACGCATCTCCAGCGCTACATGGTCGGTTCGGGCGCGTTTTTGCCGCGCGCATCGGGACGGCAGGCGGTCTTTCAGGCGGAAAAGCACGCCTATGAAACGGAATTCGGCTTGCTTTCGGCAGCGGATATTTCCGTCATGGCCGGTACGGGACGTCTCCCCCGCGAAGGAGACGTCGTTTTCGTCGCCCTCGCCTCGAGGCGTTCGCCGGAGGATTGGGCGCACGCGCTCGTTTTCCGTACAGAGGAAAAAACGGAAAAGCTCTACGTGCATTTGAAAACATTCCATGACGGAAATCCCAAGCGATTCCGCCCTAACGATTTTACGCCGCATCCGGCAACGCAGGACCAGGCGGAGCGCGAATTCCGCCGTTGCTTCCCGATTACTGTCTTCGATATGGAAATGAATTACGAGCGTCCGATACAGTTCGCGGGACGCCGTCTGACTCTGGCGCCGGACGGAACCGTCAAAACGGAAACGCTTGATCTGTACGTCCGGCAGCGTCCAAGACTGTCGCGCTATGTGGCGGAGCTGACCCATCTGACCGACGCATTCCTGCGCTTGAACGGCGTCCCCGAGGAGGAAGCGGCGGAAAAAATCTACGCGTTTCTTTCCAAAGACGGCTGCTTTGCGGGCAACGCGCTGCACAACGACATGATTTCGCTGCGGGGCATGTTCCGGCGGCAGGGATATCCGCTCACGGCAATCCGTCGCGATATTCTCGACCTGACCATGGCGGTGCGTTTCGACAAGGGCGGCGGGAACGAGCCGTCGCTCCAGTCGTGCATGGAATACGCAGGGCTGACCTTCGCCGAGGACAAGTTCCATGACGCGAGCTATGATACGGAGGGGGCTGCCCGTCTGTTTCTCCATTATATTCCTTCGTTTATCGCGAAATACGGGAAAGCGCCGCTGGCGCCGTGGTATTTCTTCGAACCCGTGCGCGAAAAAGAGGAGCTGGACCAACTGTACGCGGAGACATACCGGAAGCCGCCGGGATCGAAAAAAGGAGGGGAAAGCGTTGAACGAGACGGAAGCACGGGAAGAGCCGGGTAACCAGTGGCGCTTTTGGATCAGCGACTACGAGGCGATTCTCGGCGTGACGATCGTGCTGCTGGTAATCGGCACGCTCAATGTTTTCAGTTCCAGCTTCGTCATCGCGGGCACCAGCTACAACGATCCGTATTTCTTCATTCGCAAACAGTTTTACAATCTGGGGGCGGGCGCCGTCTGCTTTCTGATCGGCTACTCCATCGATTATCACCATCTGGTGAAATGCCGGAAAATAGGGTTCGGGATCGTGCTGGCTCTTTTGATTGCCGTTTATTTTGCCGGCGTCGAGGTCAACGGCGCCCAGCGCTGGCTCTCCATCGGCGGCTTCCAGCTCCAGCCCGCCGAGCTGGCGAAACCCACGGCCATCTTTTTGGAAGCCTTTTATATTTCGTGGCGTGTGCAGCACGGCATGCAGTGCAAGCTCCTCCACAACGAGATTTACATGATTGCGGCGATGGCAGCGCTCGTCCAGATCGAGCCGGACATGGGAACGGCGATGATCATTCTCGGCGTCCCGCTTCTCATGCTGTTTTGCTCGAACATGAAAAATTCGACGAAAGTGAAGCTGTTTCTCGGCGGCCTCGTAGCAGGCGGGCTTCTTTGCGTGGCGCAGCCGTATCGTTTGCAGCGCATGCGGGCGCTCCTTGACCCGTGGATGGACGCGCAGGGCGCCGGCTATCAAAGCGTGCAGTCGCTCCAGGCCATCGGCTCCGGCGGGCTTTTGGGCATGGGCATGGGTACCGGCATCAGCAAATACCATTATCTGCCGGAGGCGCATACAGATTTCGCGTTCTCCATCTGGTGCCAGGAAATGGGATTCGTCGGCGCGCTTGTCGTGCTTCTCCTGTTTGCGGCGCTCGCGCTTTACGGCGTGAGGATCGCGGTCCGCGCAAAGGACCCGCTGGGACAGATGCTCGCGTTCGGCATGACGATGCTCCTGGTGGTACAGGCCTCCATCAACCTGCTGATGATTTCCGGGTTCGCGCCCGTCGTCGGCGTTCCGCTGCCGTTTATCAGCTACGGCGGAACTTCCCTGTTTGTCAGCCTGTTCGTGGTAGGCGTCGTAGTCAATGTCGGCGCCGTCAACGCAAAGAAAGTGAAAGCCGCAAAAAGCGCGCCTCCGAAAGCGCAGGAACTTGTCAGGCCTCGGCTGCGGCGCGTGAAATAAGAATCGAAGGAGATCAGCATATTCATGATTATTTATACGGTGGAGCCGGGCGGCAGGTATGTGACGACGGCGGAGGGCTTCGCGCTGCATCCGGAGGAAAAGCGCGGAGTCTATGTGAACCTGACGAACCAATGCACCTGCGCGTGCACATTCTGCCTTCGTTCTCTGAAAGAAATGGCGGAAGACCATTCTCTTTGGCTGAAAAAAGAGCCGTCGGAGCAGGAAGTGATCGCGGAGCTTTCCGCACTGCCCTGGGAGCGTGTCGGGGAAATCGTCTTCTGCGGCTTCGGCGAGCCGACCATGCGGCTTGACGTATTGCTCAAAATTCTTCGCTGGCTGCGGGCGGAGCATCCGAATATCAAAACACGGCTCAACACCAACGGGCTGTCGGACCTTTTTCACGGGCGGGACACGGCGCCTGACTTCGACGGGCTGCTCGATACGATCTCGATCAGCCTGAACGCGTCGAACGCCGAGCGGTATCTGGAGCTGACGCGCAGCCGGTTCGGCCTCCGATCCTTCGAGGCGATGCTGGCCTTCGCGGAGCACGCGAAAGCCTATGTGCCGGACGTGGTGCTGACCGTCGTGGATCATGTGGAGGACGACGGCGAGATAGAGAAATGCCGCGCGCTTTGCGAGGAACGCGGCCTGCGCCTTCGCGTGCGCGCTTATGAGGCAAGTTGATACTTTTTGAAAGCAGGGTTCTTGGATGAAACATTTGATTGTCGTCCGCGGCGGCGGCGAACTGGGCACGGCGGTCGCGCACCGTCTGCATCGGGTCGGGTACAATGTACTGATTTTGGAAAAATCGCGCCCCTCCGCGCTGCGTCGCGAGATTTCGTTTTCGGACGCGGTCTATGACGGGGAAAAAACCGTCGAGCGTGTGACCTGCATTTGCGCGGAAAATCTGAAAAACGCGCTTTCGTTGGCATCCTCCGGCAAAGTCACGATGCTGGTCGATCCTACCGGGCGTTATGTGCGGAAATTCCCGCCGCATATTCTCGTGAACACCCTCGACGGCAGGGAAGACGAGTCGAAACGCGAGCTTCCCGCCGTTTTTCGGATTGGGCTCGGCGCCGGCTACTGCGCAATGGAGGACGTGAACTGCGTCATCGACACGATACGCTCTTACAGCCTTGGGAGCATTATTTACAACGGACGCTGCCGCGTACGGCGTACGGCGGAGGACGCCATCGCGGACGGCGGCTTCCTGCGCGCGCCGACGGACGGGATGATCAAAAGCCCGCATACGATTTCGCATATTTTCCGCGCGGGCGATACCGTCGCCGAGATTTACGACGACAGGGGGCAGACCATACCGGTAGAGACGCCGATAGACGGCGTGCTGCGCGGTATCATCCATGACAATTACCGCGTGAGCGCGGACATGGCCGTTGCCGAAATCGACCCCCAAATCAATCCGGCCCATTGCAGCCTGATTTCCGACAAGGCGCGCTGCATTTCCGGCTCCGTGCTCGAAGCAGTCATGGCGTTCGAGAACGGCGGCCGACCGTAAAAGCACTTTCTATAACAGAAGATTATTTCAGGGACAAAAAAACGAACCGAGGGTGAAACAGTCCCTCAGTTCGTTTTTGTCAGACTTATTTCTTCGTCCTCGCGTCGATGGCTTCGAGGAGGTCCCTGTATTCCTTCAGGAACGGTCCGTGCTTTTCCATGATCTCGCCAATCCGGTTTTCGCGGGCGGCGAATTCCAGTTCCTTCGCGTGCTCGGAAAGGTGCATGGCTCCGACGGTCAGCGCGTTGCCCTTCAGGGAATGGGCAATGATGCGGTAGTTGTCCCAATCCTGCGCGCGGAAGAATGTCTCCAACTGCTTCGATTTCTCGTTCTTGCGGAAGGTCACGAGCATTTTCTCCAAAAACGCGCGGTTGCCCATGCAGTATTTCAGCGCGCTTTCCTCGTCGATGGCGCCCTGCAGGGCGTCGTTCGGCTGCGCCGACGCGGAAGACGCAGCGGCAGCCCCTTCCGTTTTTTCCTCCAGCGGGCGGATCAACTGTGCGGGAAGCAGCCGGCGCAAAATATTTTCCATGCTTTTCGGCGCGATGGGTTTCGCAAGGAAGGCCTGGAAGCCGAGATTCTTGTATTCCGCCGCCGCGCCGGAAAGCGCGTTGGCCGTCAGCGCGACGATGGGCGTTTCCTCGCCGCCCTTCATCAGCCGGATCCGGCGCATGGCCTCGACGCCGTCCATGTTCGGCATCATGTGGTCCATGAAGATGATGTCGAAGCTGCTCTCGGCGAAATGCACGATGGCGTCCGGTCCGCTCATAGCCTTGACGACAGTGATCCTGTAAGGTTCGAGGATTCCCTCCGCCACCTCGAGGTTCATTTCGTTGTCGTCGACGACCAGCGCCCGAGCCTCCGGCGCGCAGAATGTCGCATGGAAGGCAGTTCCCGCCTGTTCCAGCGGAGCCATCTGCGCGTCCTTGAGCTTTTGCCAGCCATCGACGGCGCTGACCACGTCGAATCGGAAGGTCGTGCCCTTGCCGTATTCGCTTTCCACATGGATCGAGCCGCCCATCATCGTGATCAGCTGGCGGCAGATCGCCAGGCCGAGGCCCGTGCCCTCGACGGCGCGGTTGCGTTTCGTGTCGACCTGGGTGAAGCTGGAAAAAATGTTTTGCAGGTCGGCCCGCTTGATGCCGATGCCCGTGTCGCTGACCGTGAAGAAAAGGCGGCAATGGGTTTCATCCATTTTCTCGTGGCGCAGCGTCATCGTGATGGAGCCGCTTTGAGTAAACTTCATCGCGTTGCCCAGGAGATTAATCAGAATCTGCTTCACGCGCACCTCGTCGCCGAACAAGCGGTTCGGGATTTCCCCGTCAATATCGGTCTTGAAGGTCACAGGCTTTGTCTGCAATCGCGCGTTGATCATCGAGGCGACGTCGGAAATCATGTGCGCGAGCTGGTACGAGTCGTTGACCAGTTCCATCTTGCCGGACTCGATTTTCGAGAAGTCGAGGATATCGTTGATAATCGAAAGCAATGTGCGGGCCGCCGACTTGATGCGCGTGGCGTGCCGCTTCGCCGTCTCGTCGACGCTGTCGCGTAGGATGAATTCCGCCATGCCGACAATCGCGTTCATCGGCGTGCGGATTTCATGGGACATATTCGCGAGGAAATTGCTCTTCGCCTTGTCCGCCGCTTCAGCGCGTTCCATCGCGTTGATGACGTCCGTCATATCGACGAACAGGATGTTCAGCCCGGCGATGCCGTCCTCCTTCATCATGCACATAATCGTGATCTGCCAGTCGATTTTCTTGTCCGCGACGACAGTCCGCAACAGATACGGTGGAACCGGTTCCTGCCGGAGCGCCGCCTCGCACTTTTCCAGCAAGATCTGAAGATCGTCCTCCGGCAGCACGCCATCCAGCAGCTCGCGGATCGAAACGCCGCGCCGGATCTCCTCGCGGTCGAATTTGCCGCTGTAGCGGAAAAACACGTCCGAGATCATGACCGTCAGCAGCTTTTCATCCGTCAGGATCAGAAGGTACGGATAGGTCTTCAAAAGCTGGTTGTTGTAGAAGACCTGCCGTGTGCTGTCCTTTTGGATATAGGCCTGGGTGCGCGCCGCCTGATCGTTGGCGATGCGCAGGACCTCGTTGTCCTTTTTCAGCCGCTTGATCTCGCGGGTGAGTTTTTTGTTTTCCATTTGGAGACGGGTCTCCGGATTTACGCTGTCCATTTTGCTCTACCTCGCATCGCGTACTGTCTTCCCTCTACACTTTTCAAAATGCCGTAAATCCAATTTTTCTCCGAAGGAGAAAAATTGAGGCGGGGGACATCTTTGCCTTGTTATATCGCCATGATCGTGAACGTAAAGTTGTGGAAGAGATTGTAATATTCTCCCGTCTTGTTGCCCTTCACCGGGCAGTATTCCCCGTACGCGTACATGCCGAGCAGGGATATATCCTCCGGCAGCCGCCCGCTGTAAGCGTCCGTCTCCTCCCGCGTATCGCTGGCCAAAGCGAGGAATCGGGCGCAGCAGGAATGGCAAAGCAGCGTCTTGTACTTTCCTTTCGACGCCTCGATCTCGTCGAAAATCACGTTGAAAGCCTGACGCACCGATTTTTGCACGTCCGTGCGGCTGATGATGCCGACGCTCAAAATCGATCCCTCGGGCACCGCGCCGAGAAACGTGCCCGACCCTGTCTCCTGATCCAGCATGGAAAGATTGCGGGCAACCTCAACACTGTCGCCGTTTTCGCGGTTGATTGTCAGCACAAAAGGCGACAGCAGATAGTCGCCGAGTACATTCGTCTTGTCCACCGCCATGTCCTCGTGCTTCAGCGCCTCGAGGAAGGTGCCGTCCCCCAGGCGCTTCACCTCGTTGTGGCTGGACTCCGTGACCTCGTACGAGAAATTCGCACGGGTTTCGACGGAATTGATCGTGACAAATTTCGGATCGACGGCGCCGGCAATCAGGATCAAAAGCTGCCCGTGCTTCTCCACCTCGCCGTTGCAGAAAACGCGGAAGCCGTTGAGATTGAACCCGTCCGCCGCCAGCCCGCCGAAAAGCGGCACGTTCTTCCCGGCGGCCTCGGAAATCGCGTCCACCACGTCGTCCGCCGCCACATGCTGCTCCGCATTGAAAACGCCGCCATAACTCAAAATCAGCTTCGGCGGGGACGGAAGCGCAGCCTCGATGGATTTGTACGTCTGTACAATCTTTTCCCTGTAATTGCCGGTGTCCAGCCCGCCCGCCATCCCGGCGGCGAAAAAGCAGTCGTCCGCCGTCATCAGCAGGACGAAGGTGCCGATTCCGAAATATCCCTGCCGGGCGAGCATCCCCATCGCGGTACAGCCGACAATCGGGAAATCCCAATGCTCCGCCAGGATCTGGCAGAGCTTCGGCAAGTTCGCTTCCTCTTCCGAAAAAATCAAAGCCAGGGAATGCTTCTTCAGCGGAAATTCCCAGGTCTGCACCAAAAGCTCCGCCGCCGCTTCCCTTGGCTCGTCTATCTCCTCGGTATAAACCACAATGGAGTCCAAATCTGCTCCCTCCCAGAAACATTGCTCATTTATCAGAGTATAGAGTGTCCGCTACCCACTCTTTTTTATATCTTGTTATATCGCCATGATCGTGAACGTGAAATTGTGGAAGAAATTGTGCAGCTTGCCCGTCTTGTTGCCCGGCAGCGGACAATATTCGCCGTTGCCGTACATGCCGAGCAGGGAAACGCCCTCCGGCAGCCGCCCCTGGTACGCCTCCGCCTCGGCGCTTGTATTGCTGGCCAGCGCGAGGAACCGGGCAGCACAGGAATGGCAGAGCAGCGTGCGCCGCTTGCCGTCCGCCGAAAGTTCCGCGAACATTTTCTCCAGCGCCTGGTTTACGGATTTCTGCACATCCTTCTGGTTCAGGATGGAAAGACGAACGATCGAGCCCTCCGGTACGCCGCCGAGGAAAACGCCCGCGCCCGTATCAAGATTCAGCAGCGAAAGCGTGCGCGTGATTTCGGCCACGTCGCCGTCCCCGAGGTCTATGGACAAAATAAACGGCGACAGGAAATAGTCGCCGACCACGTTTGATTTGCCGACTTCCATGTTTTCGCGCCGCAGCGCGTCGACGAAGGTGCCGTTGCCGAGCCGCATGACCTGGTTGCTTCGCGCCTCCGTGACCCTGTATGTGACATCCGCCCGGTTTTCCACGGAATTTGTCGTTACAAAAACCGGATCGACATCGCCCGCGACGAGGACAATCGCCTGCCCGCTCTTCGTCACGCGGTCGCCGCAAAAAACGCTGTAATTGTTGAAGTTGAAGCCGTCCGACGCGATGCCGCCGAACAGGGGAACCTCTTTCCCCAGCACCGCCTCGACAGCGGCAACGACCTCGTCCCCCGGCACGTTTTTCTCGCTGGCGACCATCCCGCCGAACGTCAGCGCGAGCTTCGGCGGTTCGGGCAGCTCCTTCAAAAGCGATTCGCAGAGGGACGCAATTTCCTCCCGATAATTTTCCTTGTCCAGATTGCCGGTCATGCCCACGGCAAATTCGCAGTCGTCAGCCGAAAGCAGCAACACGGAAATCCCCGTCCGGACGCACCCCTGTTCGGCGAGCAGCATCGCCAGCGTCGTGCAGCCGACAATCGGGAAGTCCCATCGCTCGGAGAGCAGCTCGTGGAGTTCAGGATAATTGGTATCCTCTTCGGCGAACAGGATCGCGACGGAATGTTTGCGGCGCCGAAACCCCTCCGCCTGCGAAAACAGTTCCTCCGCCGCATCGCGGAGATCGTCGATTTCCTCCGTGTAAAGAACGATAGAATCCAAAACCGAATGCCCCCTCTCAAAACAGCCAGCTACCGGTATTTTTCCGATTAATCTTCTTCTTTGCGTCTCTTCATTTTATATTCCACATCTTCGTCGATCATCTGCAGCATGACCTCCGCGATTTTGGGGTCGAACTGCGTGCCCTTGTTCCGTTCGATTTCCTCCCGGACCATGAATTGCGGCAAGGCCTTCCGGTAAATCCTGTCCGACGACATGGCGTCGTAACAGTCCGCGACGCAGATGATTCGCGCAATCTCCGGAATATCTTCGCCTTTTTTGCCGTCAGGATACCCCGTGCCGTCGAACCGTTCATGATGCGAGCGTGCGCCAACGGAGAGCTTCGGCATTTCCGAAATCTGCTTCAGGATTTCGTAACCCGTTATTACATGGTTTTTGATGATCGTGTACTCCTCGGCGTTCAGTTTGCCGGGTTTGTTGATGATCGAGTTGGGGATGCCGATCTTGCCGACGTCGTGCAAAAGAGCGACATTGTATATCTCGTTGATTTCTTCCGCCGGCTTGCCGAGCCTGCGCGCCAGTTCCCGCGCGTATTTCGCCACCCGCGCCGAATGTCCGTTGGTATAGGAATCCTTCGCGTCGATGGCTCCCGACAACGCGTGAATGATCTGCTCCGAAAAATTGAGGATTCGCCGCCTGCTTTCCTGGGCTGCACGGATTTTTTGTTCGACCTCGTTTCGCAGGGAAACCTGCAAGTGCCTGTTCTCCAAGATACGATGGATGCGATGCAAAGCGACCTGCATGACCATCGGCTTGGCGAGAAAATCCATAGCCCCGGCGGCGAAAATCTTCGCTTCGGTATCGGCGTCGTTGTCGCCGGTCAGGAACACCACCGGCAAATCTTCACAGCCCTCGATGCAGCGGAGCCGCGACATGACCTCCAGGCCGTCCATGCCGGGCATGTGCAGATCGAGCAGCACAAGGTCGGGCTTCTCCTTTACCAGCTCCGCCAGGGCCTCCGCCCCGGAAGAAACGCAGCGCACATCGTAACGAATGCCGAACAAGGATTGGATGGCCAGCAGAATAATTTTGTCGTCGTCCACCGCCAGAATCGAGTCCTTCTTTTCTATGAGCAGCGCCTGCCGTATAGCGGAGTAAAGCTTTTCCGGAAGCGCCGGTTTTTGGATGAAATCCAATGCGCCGAGCCGGATTGCTTCCGTCATGTCCGGCATATGCGACGAGGAAGTCAGGAAAATCGTCCGGATGCCGCTGATCTTCTCTATCTTGCGAATGCGCGCCAACGTCTCGATCCCGCTCATATCCTCCATCACGATATCGAGCATCAGCAAGTCGTAAGGCTCGCGCTGCAAAAGCGCAATCGCTTCCTTGCCGTTTGCCGCCGTCGTAACGTCGTAATGCATTTCCGACAGCACCATTTCAGTCATCATCAGACTGATCTCGTCGTCATCCACCAAAAGAATTCTTGCCATATGCTCACCTTCTTCAATTGCCTTCATATCATTATATCACGCAAAAAATTTTCACTCAATATCCATTGTATTTTAAGGCGCATTTAATTTCTTTCTGCTATACTTGTAACCAGGTAAGGAGGTTTTTGATATGAACAAAAAAATGATTCTGGCAATGGCTGCCGGCGGCGTGCTTCTCGGCGCGAGCCTTTTCGGCGTCACAGGCGAGGCACGGGCGCAGGCCGACGAGCCGATGGGACACCACCATCGAATGGAGAGGGCGCCCTGGCGCATGAACGACCAGGAAGCCGCCGCCCGCGCGGCGGAAATGTTCGGCGTGGACGAAGCGGAAGTCGCGGCCTATCTCGCCGAAAATCCCCGCGCATTCCGTGACATCTTCCCCTGCTCGATGCTGGCGAAGACCAGCGGCCATTCCTTCGCCGAGGTCATGGCGATTTACGAGGAACAGGGCGACTGGCGCGCCGTCGGCGAATCGCTGGGCGTCACGCGGGAAATGATCCATGAGACCATGGGCGACCTGATGGCCGGACGCCTCGCCGACGACAAGACAAACCTGACGAAGGACGAGGCGCGGGAGCTGCTCCGCGAGGGCTACCATCCGAGGGACGTCCGCGCAGCGGGCATTCTCGGCAAAGCCGCGAACAAAAACGCCCGCGAGATTCTCGCAATGAAGAAAATCAACAACGGCTGGGACGACGTGGCGAAAGAGCTCGGCCTCGACGCAAAAGTGCTGCGCGAAGCCTTCCGCCCCGGCTGGATGATGGGCGGTCCGGGCATGGGCCCCGGCATGGGACACGGCCCCGGCATGAGAGGCGGAGAGGAACCGATCCCGGTCCCGCCCCCGATGCCCCCGAAAGAAGCGGAATGACAGAATAGAAAAAACGCCGGATTCCAAAGTCGGAAACCGGCGTTTTTTGCGAGCCAAATTGTTTTCATATTTTTTTCAGGTTATGTTCGTTTGTTTCACGTGAAACATTTTGGAGCGAAATTTAATATTTGTCGTGATTGTAGACGTCCCAATCCTTGAGCTTTTTCAGCTCGCCGATGCTGTAAGTGATGTCGCGCAGAAGCTGCTCCTTTTCTTCCGGCAGCGTCGCCTTCAACGGCACATAGTTCGAGATATGGTTGCTGCGGAACAGGCAGTGCTCCGTTTCCGGAAGGTCGACGTGCTCGATCATCAGCTTCAGCTCTTCCATCAGTCCCGCGGGCGACAGCGGGTGGAACTCGCCGCGCTCGAACTCCGCCTTGAGCTCGCTGCCCCGGTACAGCATCAGGCAAATCGCGCCGAGCATCGTCGGGCGGATCGCGTTGATCGCCTTCGCCGTCTCCAGCGCGTGACGCTCCGAGCCTTCCTCTCCCGCGATGCCGAGAATCACCATCATCGACAGCTTCATGCCCGCGGCGATCACCCGCTGCCCGACCTCGATGGATTCCTTGTCGTCAACGCCCTTGTTGATCTTCGCCAGCGTGACGCCGTCGCCGGTCTCCATGCCGTAGTAAAGAAGCTCCAGCCCCGCCTCGCGGAGCTCCCGCAGCTCGTCCACGGATTTCCGCAGGATGTCCTTCGGCGCGGCATAGGACGAGGCCCGCTCGAAATTCGGGAACACCTCACGGAGCGTTTTCAGAACGCGAAGAAGCCGCTCTGTCGAAAGCACCAGCGCGTCGCCGTCCGCGAAAAAAACGCGGCGCACCGCTTTCGCGTTGTACGCCTGCGCCATCGCGATCTGGCGCATGATCTGCTCGTCCGTCAGCACCTGGAACGGAACGCCCCGATACATATTGCAATAAGTACATTTGTTGTGCGCGCATCCGCGCGTCAGGCGCAGGATAAAACTCCGCGCCTCGCTGGGCGGACGGAACACCGGGCTGTCATAGTCGTCGAAATACATTTTCTCATCTCCTTGTCGTATTTAATAAATTTCTTTTATTAAAATAAAATTAACTATATTTATTCGCTATCATATTACGAAAAATATTTCCTTTTGTCAACAAAAATCATGCAGCCCAAAAAACAAAAAGAATACCTGCTAAAAAATTTTTCGCAAAGCGTCAATTTTTGCCCCGCCGATTTGTATTAAAAAGTAGAAAGCGAAGGGAGAATGCGAAATGACTGGGAAGATTGTAGAACGGGAATCGGAGGAAGTGCGCGGGATGGATGAATTGTTCCGGAGCGCGGATTTTGCCGCCGACGATCCGAGCCTGGAAGTGCGGCTTTGGCAAAAGATCCGGGCGAAGATGGCGGAACGCGAGCTGACCGAGGACGAGCTGGAAAAAATGGTGGCGGCGCGCGGGGAGACGGATTTTTTTGGAAAGTTGCGAAGGCCGTGAAGGAAATTTTGTTTGCCGCGTCGAAAACAGAACAGTATCCTTGCGCGGGCGGCATGAAATTCTGCTGCGGACCGGGACGCGCACCTGTTTCATCGGCGACGCGGCGGGCCTGATCCACAACATCACCGGCGCCGGGATTTCTTACGCGCTAACGTCGGCGCGGCGTTTGGCGCAAGCATTCCTCAAAGACGATTC
>JAGAZS010000197.1 GCA_017939945.1 Schwartzia sp. (in: firmicutes) | reverse complement strand
TTAACGCCTTGAACGCGCCGCCGTCGTCGGTGGAAAGGGGCGTCCAGTCCGTGCCCTCGTCGCCGCATATCACGCGGTATTCGTAATGCGACCCCGGCGCGAGGTTATTCGCGCGCGCGGTATGCAAATATACGTCCTGCCCGTCGTCGGTGTAATGCTCGCCTGTGGCGGATGCGGAGAAGATTTCCGCTTCATTGTTGCCGTTCTTTCCGTTACCTGCGGCGCGCCAAACGATTTCGGCTTTTTCCTGCGGCGCGTCGGACTGCCACATGATCGTCCGGGACGTGCGGCTGTCGGCGGTGATGATCTGCCGCAAGAAGCGCGCGTCCAGCGACGTGTCGCCGGTCAGGATTCGCGCCGCTTTTCGAATCGGCGCGGCGGCCTTTCCGGAAAACGCGCATCCGGCAGCGAGCGAGATCGCCGCGCTGCCCATCATCGACAGGAATTTTCTTCGGGATACGATATGGTCTGTCATGGTCTTGCTCCGTTTCTGACTGTCTTACTCGTCGGTTTCCGGTTGCTTTCTTAAAGTCACGAAATCCTTCAGGATTCCGTTGGGCAGAAAGCAGCGGAAAGTCAGCTTCGTTTCGTCCGCTTCCATCGTCATATAGTTGAGGAAATTGTCTGGGAACGCGATTTCGTCGATTTCGTTTTTTTCCACGTCGTAAAAGCAGTTTCCCGCGTTGCCCGTCAGGATGTACGGCACGCCGTCTTTCGCGGGTTTCCATGCGGACAGTCGGCGCCTCCGATACGCATGGGCGTGGGCGGTCAGCACCGCGTCGATCCCGCCTTTTTCCAGAACGGGCACCAGCGTCTCGACAAACGGATCCCGTATCATCGGTTCCTCGTCGTAATCGATCAGGTCGCGGTGTAAAAGCGCGACGCGCCAACGCGCCTTTGCCGACTTCAGATCCCGGGTCAGCCACGCCGCCTGTTCCTCGAAAAGCCCCGGCGCCAGTGCGGCAAGTTCTTCCCGTTGCGTGTTCAGCACGATAAAATGCACGGGACCGTAGTCGAAGGAATAATAATACCGCTGATATTTCGCGCTGCCGTTGTCCGGCGTCGCGAACAGGGAAAGGAACGCGTCGGGGCGGCAATATTTCCAATCCAAGGAATAGCACTCGTGATTGCCCATGACCGGCGCGAAGGCCCGTCCGCCGAGAGACGCGTCCGTCGCGGATTGCCATTCGTTCCACTGGTAAAAGCTGGCACCGTTGTCGACAAGGTCGCCCATATTGATCCAAAGCTCGGCATTCGGGCAGCGCGCCGACGCTTCGCCGGAAACACGAGCCCAGGCGTCATAATCGGCATCGCACTGGGAATCAGGTAAAATCAGTGCCCGCAACGCGCCGCCGTCGTCCGTCTGAAAGACAAATGTACCTGCCGTCTTCCCCGCTGTCTCTACGCGGCACTCGATTTTCCTGCCCGCAGGGAGTCCCGAAAGTGCGGCTCGATAGACAAACACGGGATGGTCGTCCAAAGCGAAATATTTAACGTCCACGTCGGCGCTTTTTTCCGATGTGCTTCCGGCTTCGCGCCAAAAGAATCGAGGCTTGGACAGTTCCGCGTCGGTCTGCCACTCGATCATCGCCGAGGATTTGTTGTCACGCGTTACGATGCGGCGGAAAAAAAGAGGTTTTGCGCCGTTTCCCGCAAATGCGCTGCGCAGCGGCGCGAGAATCGACGCCAGCACGCTGCCTGCCGCCGCCCGCAAGCTCATCGAAAGAAATGCGCGGCGCGAAATCGCTGAAAAAAACGCCGCCAGCGCCGGACGGCGCAGAACGGCGCTAACCATTTTCTTTCTCCTCCGCTTTCAGCACAATGGCGCGGGCCATGCGCTCGAATTTTACGCGGGGAATCATCACGGCGTGGCCGCAGCCTTCGCACTTTATGCCGAAGTCCATGCCCATGCGCGTGATCTTCCACAGGTCGCTGCCGCAGGGATGCTTTTTCTTCATGCGGACGACGTCCCCGATTTGATACTGCACCTTCTCGATCATATCGTTCTTCCTTTATTGTAAATGTTGTGTTATGCTGATACCGGGGTGAATCGAAATGATAATTACCGTTTTGCAAATGCCCGTCGCCATCGGCGACAGAGAAAAGAACGCGGCGACGCTGCGGCGGATGCTGGAGACCGCGATGAAAGATGCGCCCGACGTTGTCGTATTGCCGGAGCTCTGGGACATCGGCTTTTTCCCGCGTCCCTTGGAAAACCATGTGGACGAGGGCGGCGCGTGGTCGAAGAAATTACTTTCGTCCCTGGCGAAACAATACGGCGTCAACCTTGTCGGCGGCTCCGTCGCCGTGAAAACCGGCGATTATATCGCGAACCGCTGCTATGTCTTTGATCGGAACGGCGAGCTTGTCGCCGATTACGACAAGACGCACCTTTTCTCCCCGGCGAAGGAGGATAAATTCTTCCGCAAGGGCGATCACCGCGCGGTCTTTTCCCTCGACGGCGTGAAGTGCGCCGTAGCTGTCTG
>JAGAZS010000196.1 GCA_017939945.1 Schwartzia sp. (in: firmicutes) | reverse complement strand
CGCATCCGGAGTAAAAGATGATTCGTTTCGGATATTTTGTCATTGGGGTTTAAAATAAGCTGTTGCATGTAACTTGAAACGTGCGACAGCTTTTTCTTGGCGAATTGTCAAGCTAAGTGCAACAATTTTGAATGATATACCTCAAATGGTGTTCTGTAGCCAAGACACTTTCGTGGACGTTTGTTGAGTTCATCGAATTTCTCTTGGATCCTGGATTCTCGAATTTACATGACGAGGCCTTTTCAAAAGGCGGTATTATTGCATTCCTCGTCATGATAAAAGCATAAAAACATGACGAGGAAGTATCTTGATAGTCTGTCCTCAAATAGTTGATATTATTGGATATTAGCCTATTGCTATCGTCATGTTTTAGTATTTTGGCCGAGAATCCAGGATAAAAGAGCCCGAATCAGGCTCTTTTCCCCCGCCAGCACGATTCGCCGACAGAGCGTATATAAAAAGCGCCGCTTTCATCAGCAGCGCTTTTTTATATGATCCGAACAGTTCTCGACGGCTTTCTCCAGTCCTTTGGGGTTCTCGTTACGCGCAGTTGTGCTCCTCGATGAAGCCGACGAACTTTTCATTGTGCATCGGGCGGGAGAACAGGAAGCCCTGCCCGTAGGTGCAGCCGTTGTCGAGGAGCAGCTTTTCCTGTTCCTCGGTCTCGATGCCCTCGCAGAGCACCAGCATGTCGAGGCTTGTGCCGAAGTTCACCACGTTTTTGAGGATTTGCTGTCCGCGGGCGGATTTCTCGGAAGCCAGCAGCATGCTCCTGTCGATCTTCATGATGTCCATCGGCAGTCTTTGCAGCATGGCAATCGACGAATAGCCCGTGCAGAAATCGTCCATGGCGATCGCGTAGCCCATTTCCCGGAGCGCCGCGACGATCGCCGTCGCGCTGGTGCTTTCCTCCTTCGTGTCGTAGTCGATGAAGGCGGTCTCGGTCAGCTCCAGCTCCACGGCGCCGTCCGGCAGCCCGGAAGCCTCTTTGATCTCGCGCATACGCTCGACAAATCCGGCTTCGCGCATGTGAAGACCGGAAAGGTTCACGGCGATGGGCACGATTTTCCGGCCCTCGGCCAGGAATTTGCGCTGCAGCTGGCAGACGTGCTCCAGCATATAGTAATCGAAGGGAATGATGAAGCCGTTCTTCTCGAACAGCGCGATGAAGCGATAGGGCATCAGGAAGCCCAACTCCGGGCTTTGCCAACGGACCAGCGACTCGGCGCCGATGACCTTGTGGGTGCGGATGTCGTATTTCGGCTGAAGCCAGACTTCAAACTCCTCGTTTTCGAGGGCCTTGCCCATCAGGTCTTCGATCTTCTTTTCCAGCACGCGGCGATTTTGCAGTTCCTCGTCGTAGACGCCGATGATTTCCCCGTGCTGGGTGGCCTCGTTCCGCGCAACGGCGGCGTTCGTCATCATCGCAGTCATGTCCACGGGGATTTCCGCCGGAATGTCGCAAAGGCCCGCCCGGTAGCCCACGCGGATGTCCACGTTGTCGCCCGCGATCTCCGCCGCGTCCGCCAGCAGCCGTTCTGCCGCCTCGCGGGGCGCCATGCCGTCGGGCTTCCGGCAGACCAGGAACATGTGCGAGAGCTCCGAGCTGATGCCGTCATAGAGAATCCATTCGTGTTGCGCCCGCATTTGCTCGATCAGCTTGCGGATGCCGTCGAAAAGAACTTTCTGGTCGTAGGCGGCCCGCAGGAGGTCAAACCGATAGACGCTGAGGTTCATAAGGAACAGATTGCCCGCCAGCAGCTCGTCTTTGTAGCGCTTCCTGATGAGGCTCGGCGTGAATTTTTCGACCCAGCCCATGGTATGCGTGCCGGTAAAGGGATTCTTGTAGGCTGTGGCAAAGAGCTTCAGGGCATTTTTCTTGCGGATGCGGCCGATATAGGCGAGCACGCCGATGGCGACGGCGGCCGCCGCCAGCACTGCGCCGAGGATACCCAGCGGATTTTCGTACACATAGGTTTTCCAGCTTTTCGCCTCCGCGACCCGGCTCATGTATTTGTCCACGATCTGCTGGATTTTCGCGTCGCCGATATGGGCAAATTCTTTGTTCAGGATACTGAGGAGCCGAGGGTCCTCGTTCGCCCCCACCGCCATCGCCATGCGGGTCGTGGCCACGCCGTGGCCGGTGGTGAAGAGGTCGTTGTACTCGGCCAGTTCCTGGCGGACGCTGATGGATTTCGCGAAGAGCAGGTCGGCGTCCCCCCGGCTCACGGCCTTGAAGCATTCCGAAAAAGTGCCGCACCAGAGGATTTTGTCCGCCGGGAAATGCCGCTCGACATAATTCTGGATGAAGAAATGCTTCCGGGGACAGGCTACCCGGGGCGAGTCGGGCATCTCCCCGTACCGGCGCATGACCGGCACATACTCGTATTCCAGATAGGCGTCCGTGAGATTCGCGTTATATTCCCCGGCCCGATTGTAGTTCGCGTTGAAATGGGCCGCGACGTCGATGTCCCCGTCTGCCAGCATTTCCATCATTTTCGCGTTGTTCCTGACTTTTTTCAGGTCGAAGCGGACGCCCAAATCGGCCTCGGCGATGTCCATGATATCCCGGATGATGCCCTTGACCTCGTCGCCCTCGAAATAAGTCAGCGGCGGCTGGTTGCCGGAGCTTGCGACGACAATCACCGGATGCTCGCGCAGATACTCCCGCTCCTCCCGGCTCAGCACCAAGGGAACGCCGTTCTCGAAGTGCAGGGATTCGGACCGGAAACCGGAGTTGATGAGCAGGGCCTGCCGCATCCCCGCCGAAACGGTCTCCTTGACGTCCGTCCTGCCGCGCTTCACCATCATGAAGACATTGGAAGGGAACAGGATGCGCTCCACGGGCGCCGTATCGTCGAACATGAAGCTGCTGGTGATATAGCCGCCTATAGCGCCGCTTCGGTAGTCCCGGTGCAGCAGCTCCATATCGTCGTAAGGCACGAACTCGAATTCCTCGAGGATGCTCCGCTCGGCGTCGTCGGGATGATCCCGCAGGAAGTCGAGCATCAGGGAGTACACCGGCGCATAGTAACCGACGCGGGTTCTCCCCTCCGTCAGCCCGCCGCTATAAGGACGCGCCAAATACACGGTGGTGGGAGCGATAAACCAGCCTATGGGCTCGAGAGTTTCCGTCCCGTATTCCCGCCGCACCATGAGCCCCGCGAAAACGTCAATCTCGCCGTCGAGCAGGGCGCGTTCCGCGTCCTCCGGCGCGATTTCCCGGTAACTCACGCTGTACCCCGTATACGCCAACGATTTTTCAATGTTCTCGTAAATCGCCCCGGCATAATCGCCGTTCTCGTTCTGCGTGAAATACCCCGGCGACTTCACATATCCGATTTTCAGTACAGGCTCGGCCCAGCAGGGGCTCGTGAAAAAAAACACCGCCGCCAGAACGAGGCAAAACCGCCGCAACATATCAGCCCCTCCTTTCATATTCTTATCCACAAAAAGCCTGTTGATAACCTATATGCGGCTGTGGATAAGGCTCAATAGCGTATCGACGTTTCCCTTCTCTTCTGTTTCGCTTCGTACAGGCAATCGTCCGCCTTCCGCAGCAGGGCGGAAATATCGGCTTCCGGCGAGCAGACGAACGAGGTCGCCCCGATCGAAAGCTCCACATAATAGGGCTTCCTGCTGGTCGCGTTGTAGTCGCGCATCAGTGCCTTTGTCCGTTCCACGGCGTCGGCGCCGTTCCCGTGCTCCGTGCAGAGGAAAATCACGAACTCGTCGCCGCCCACGCGGCCGATGATTGCGTCGCCGCCGAATCCCGTACGCAGCAAATGCGCGGCAACGTAAATGGCGTCGTCTCCCGCCGCGTGCCCGATCCTGTCGTTGATATGCTTCAAATGATCCAGATCGGCAAAGACGAGCACCGCGGAATGCCCCTCGTGCTCCTTCATCGCCTCGCCGACCTTCCGCTTGAACCCGAAGCGGTTCAAAAGCCCGGTCAGTTCGTCGGAGGACGCCTTCCGCTCCAGCTGCAGGCTCTTGTCGTGCAGGGAGCGGATATGCTCGACACTCTCCTCCAGCGTCCCGATCTCGTCCTTTTCATTGTCGTCATCATCGCCGTCGGACGCCCCGCTGATGCTCTGGAATTCGCGGGCGACCTTGTTCAGCGGCGCCGCTATCGTCTGCGCGAAAACCCGGACAATCAGGAACGCCAAAAGCACCGCGATGATGAACACGGCGGCGACAGCTATCAAAAGCTGGCGGATCTGTCCGTTGATCCGCGCAATCGGGTAAGAGGAAACAATCGTCCAGCGGTTTCCCGCGAGATTGAAGGGCGTCACGGCGCCGAAACGCTCCGTCCCGTCGGGCGCATGAAATGAAACGAAGGTCTGCTCCTCGGACGCGATGGCCGTCCGGAGCGCATAGGCCAGTTTCTCGTCCATCGCGCCCTCGCCCATCAGTTCTTCATGCCCGGCCATGTTGGGATGTTCGCTGCACCCGACCACGACGCCGTCCTCATCGGTGATGTATAAGGTCTCGTCCGAAAAAATCGCGTCCGCCATCACCTTGTCCACCAAAGTCGAAAGATGGACCGAGGCGAACAGCACGCCGCGAAGCTCGCCGTTCGCGAAAATCGGCTGCAGCACCATCGTCTGCATCTTCCTGGTCGTCTCGCCGAGGAACGGCTTGGAAATATACGGCTCCCCGGTGCGGACCACCTTCTGGAAATACGCGCGCGAGCTGCGGTCGAGATGCTTGCCGTCGGCGCGCAGCGTCTGCCCGTTCGGCATCGCGAACAATGTCTGCCCGATCAGCGAGCTGGTCTTTTTCAGGGCGTTCAGCTCCTGAAGGATCGCGTCCTCGTTCCCCGAAAGGAACGCGTCGGGATGGGCCGCCGCCACCTTCAGCGGCAAATGGATGTCCGCCACGGAAATCTGCATCCGGAGCGCCGCCTCGTTGCCGAGACAACGAGCCACAGTCGTGGCGCTCTTCGACAGGGATTCGCTGGCCATATAATAGGTGACGCCGGAAATCAGCACGAAGCAAAGCGCCAGAAGCGGCAAAAGCACCATCATGAAGCGGGCGTTGACCGATTTTATCGTCATACGTTTCATCGCCTTTCGCACTGTCCCGGAGAAAAAAAGCGCCTGACGAAACAGCCAGACGCAAATATGAACACAACAAAGAAAATCTTATGACAATAACAAAAAGCTCTTTTCCGGCAATGGGAAAAGAGCTTTTACTCACGATATGCGGATACCATCGGGCGCCGCAAATTCCTTCCCCGTCGCTCGCGGGTCAAACAGAAATCGCTTATCGGGCAGGTCTCCTGGCTCCAGCGTCAAAGCTTTCCGGCGCCTTCCCATGCCTTCGGCACAGCGGCAATGCCGGATCGCCGGCTGCTACAGTGGCGGGACCGCGCCGGACTCCTACCGGCTTCCCTTTCAAGTCTTGCGACACCCGATCCAGTTCGGTATTGAATTTTGGTCATGGCATCAATTTATGAATAAACCTTATCATGATTTAATTTTTGTGTCAAGGATTTTCGCGGGAATCGCCTGCCGATCGCGCAATGAACTTCTCGAATTCCTCCGGCGGCACCGGACGGGAGAAATAATACCCCTGCACAAAATCGCATCCCGCGCGCTTCAGCATCGCGAGCTGGTTCTCCGTCTCCACGCCTTCCGCAATCACCGGCATTTTCAGGTTCTTGGCAATATCCAGGATCAGCTCCACAAGGCGGAAATCCTGCGCGCTGTATTCGATGTTCCGGATGAAGCCCCTGTCCATCTTCAGCACGTCCACCGGCATGGAGGAAAGCATATTCAGGGAAGAATAGCCGGAGCCGAAATCGTCCATTTCGATTTCATACCCTTTGGCCCGCAGCCGTTCCATCACCTTCAGCAGCTCATCCGCGTTGTCCGTGCAGGCGGACTCCGTGACCTCCAGCTTCAGGTCTTTGCGGCTCAATCCGTTGGCGCTTACCAGTCCGTCGAGGATTTCCTCCAGCTTCGGGTCGAACATGTCCACCCGTGACAAATTGACGGAAACCGGCAGGACCACGCCGAATTTTTCCCGCCAGGCGGCAATCTGCCCGGCGGTCTCCGCCCAGACATAATTGTCGACGACGCTGATCTGGCCGTTGCCCTCGAACAGCGGAATAAAATCGTCGGGCGGGACCAGCCCAAGCTCCGGGTGCTGCCAGCGCACCAACGCTTCCGCGCTGACCAGCCGGGGCGGGTCGCACTGGACGTCGTACTTGGGCTGATAGTACACCTTGAATTCCCGCTGCTCCACCGCCCGGCGGAGATCGTTCAGCAGCCGCTGGCTGTAGTTTTCGCTGGCGCGGATTTCCTCATTGTAAACCATCAGGTGCCTGTTGCTGCCCCGCACCATGTTGCAGGCCGACCATGCGCGGTCAAAGGCCTGATCCGAGTCCAGCCCCTCCTGCCATGGCATGACGCCCATGCGGATACGGATGCTGGCTGTCCGCGACACTTCGTTCAGCCTGCCCTGGAAACGATCCAGCAGGCTCTGATAGTCGTCCACCTGCCTGCAAATCATATCGAACCGATCCGCCTCGATACGGCTTGCGATGCCGATGGTTCCGTTCAGGAACGCCTGTATCTCCTTGCCCAGGGATTGCAGCACACTGTCGCCGTACGCCCTGCCGTTCAGATCGTTGACAAGATGGAACTGCTCGATATTCAAAACGATGGCGTCCGTTTTCAGGCCGGGATTGTTTTTGATCAAGCGCCTGGCGTACTCATAGAAAAACCCGCGGGTAAACAGTCCGGTCAGCTCGTCGTTTTCCGCCGCCGAAATGAGCTGCTGCCTCTCTTTCGCTTTCTGCCGCGTCTTTGCGCCGTACAGCAGCAGGAAAAGGAAGATCGCGGCGAGCGTGGAGGCGACGGCTATGAACGAGGCCAGATTGTCTTTCAGGAAATCCGCGAAGCTGACCTTCTTTTCCTCGAAGGAATAGGCCGCCAACGAGGAATACATCGACGCCTCGGGCACGAGATTGGCGAGCTTGTTGAGAATGGAGTAAAGCTGGGCGTCGTTCCGCCGCAGGGCAAAGGACAGATGAATGTCCTCCCCGGTGGAAAGCGATGTCAGCTTGTATTTGCCGATCTGGTCGGCAAGACGGTTGAGCCTGTATAGGGAAAGCAGGAAGCAGTCCGCCTCGCCGGATGCCACCGCCTGAAGGCGGTCTTCCGATTTGTCGCAGAGCTGCACCTTCCATCCCGGGAAAAACCGCTTCACGAAATTCTCATGATAGTGGTTGCCTTTCACATAGGCGACGCTCCCGATTTCCTTCAGGGAATATTTCTCGCGGTCCTCTTTCCGCACCACCGCGAACATTTCCGCGTGCATGGGCGGCGACGACACCAGAACGCCCGCCTTCTCGCCGTCATGATCCGAGAAGTTGACCGGGAATACGCAGTCGATTTCCCCTTTTTTCAGCGCCTCCAGCGCGGATTCCACGCTCGGGAACGGCACCGGCTCGAAATACAGCGTCGCGTTTTTCACGCCGGAGGAAGCGATCTCCAGATAGTCCTTCAAAGCGCCCATCAGCTGTCCCGAGTCCGCGTTCTTCCCGCAGTACGGCAGATAGTCGGCGCGGTATCCCACGCGGATCACACCGTGGCGCATGAGCCAGTCGTTCTCGGAGGGCGTCAGGTAGGCGCCGAAAGCGTTGATGTAAATATATTTTTTGTACAGCTGCTGGTTATAATACCGGTTTTCATCCTGAATCCGATGCATGGCGGCGTCCAGCTCCCGCAGCAGGTCGGGGCGGTCCCGCCTCACCGCGAAAAAGAACGGGGACGAGCCCACGCGGCAAACGGGCACGGGCGCGTCCTCGACGCCCCCCCTCTTGCCGGCGCTTGTTCCCACATACATATCCAGCTCGCCGCTGTTCAGCATTTGCAGCGAATCCGGGTTCTCACCGGTCAGTTCCACGATCTCGGCCCGGACGCCGTTTTTTTCCGCCCAGGCGACAAAGAAATCCTTCTGCACGCTGCCCTTGTTGATGCCCACCCGTTTCCCGCTGAAGGAGGCATAGTCGGCCGCGTTGATTGCCGTATTGTTGGCAGCGACAAAGACATAATACTCCTCTTCCCCCATGGGCAGGCCGGAATACAGCATATTCCGCGCCCGTTCCTCCGTATAGGAAACATCGCTGAGGAGATCGATCTCGCCCCGCTGCAGCATCTGCAAAAGCTCCGGCCAGCCGGCGCTGACATACTCGTACTCCCAGCCGGTATAAGCGGCGATCTTCTGCTGGTATTCATAGGAAAAACCGGAGCGTCCGCCGAAGGAATCCGTCATATTGAAAGGCGATTCAAACCAGCCCACCCGCACCGTCTTTTTCCCCTGCCCCGACGCAAAAACGGACGCGGAAAAAAGAACGGCCAGCAGCAGCATGAGGCACAGTCGGGAAAAAACATTCCTTATCAAATTTACAGCGGAAGGCGTGTCGTTCATAATCGTCACCTGCTGAATCTATCGTTCCCTTGCGTTGGGATAGAATCCCCTTTATATATGAGTATATCATGTATTTATTATTTTTACAATTATGATAAAAATAATTGTAACCCCCTGCTCCGATCGAGCATAAACCGAAATACGGGGCAAAAGAGCAGGCGCCGTGGCGAAAGTCGTGTCCTTTTCGTCCATGCTGAAAAATTTATCGCACAAAAAAATTTGCGGTAGGAAAGTGAGAATTTCTTACCGCAAAATTTTTAATGTAAACAAGTCTGGAGCAAACGAAAT
>JAGAZS010000195.1 GCA_017939945.1 Schwartzia sp. (in: firmicutes) | reverse complement strand
TTTTCTCCTAAAAAAATTCGTGGCATCAACGCAACATCAACAAAATAAAAAGCACGACAAAACTGTTGTTTGTAAGTTTTGTCGTGCTTATATCGGAGTAGCCAACAGGATAGAATGAAGGTTAGTATTAGAAGACCGATGCTCTATCCAGCTGAGCTACGGGTGCGAATAATGGTCGGAGCAACAGGATTTGAACCTGCGACCCCCTGCTCCCAAAGCAGGTGCTCTACCAAATTGAGCTATGCCCCGAATCGTAAAGACGTCATATATTATACCGACGCACGGAAATGATGTCAATCATTCTCCTGAATTTAGCTTTCCTTGCGCCATTTGCGCGAGTAGTTCGACAGCGCTGCGTCCCATGCCCGTTTCCTTTGCGACCTCCTCGGCTGACATTCCTTGTGCCAGCAATTCCCTCGCGCGGATTGTCGGGGACGGCGGACGCGGGCTTACATCTTCCTCTCTGCGCTCATTTATCGTATTATCCGACGCCTCGTAATCTTCCGCTTCCAGCGTCTCGTTCAGTCCGCTTGCAAGCATTTCGTCAGTATCAGCGGGCGCTTCCGTGGAATCATCCCACGCTTCTTCGTCCGGCTCGAAGGTCGCATTCTCTTTTTGAGTGTCTGACGGAATATCTTCTTCCGTGCCAAAAGATGCCACTTCGCCGGGCAATTCTTCCGCCGCCTCCGGAACGGTCTTCTCCGGCGCCGCCATCGATGATTCATGGGCATCTGATATTTCCGGCTCGCTCTCTTCCCCGAACAACTCCTGCTCTTCAAACCGGTTCGGCAAGGCGTCGTCTTGCTCCGTTTCCGCCTCCGCCAAATCATTTTCGTCCGTGAAATTCGTCCCCGCCTCATCCGTCAGCGTCAGAATCGGCGCATCCGTATTTCCGGCGTCTGTTTCCGCGAAAGCGTGAACATCCTCACCTTCCGCGCCGTCATACGGCAAATCGACGACATCCGCCACGCTGGAGGAAACCACAATCTCCGCTTCCGTCCGCGCAAGTTCTTCCAGTTGCTCTTGCGAGAACGCCGGTTCCTCATCTTCCGTTTCTTCCTGCACGTAAGCGTCATGCCCCGGCACCATCTTCGAATCTACGATGACCGCCGGCGTCTCTTCTACAGCCATTTCCGCGGGAACGGCCTGCACGCGCTGCGCGCGGGAATTGCCCTGCTGCGAGACGGCCCGACGCGGCTGTTCAACATATTGCTCCCAGTTCTCTTCTTCCGGATACGTTTCCTCCGGATAGGAGGCCGCCGCGTAATTTTCTTCATATCTCCGCGCGCCGTACTCCTCTTCGCGGGAATATGCCGCGTCTTGCGGGTATCTTTCATTCCTTGGATATGCTTGCTCATAAACAGGCGGCTGCCCATTGCCGTAATAGCCTGACGGCGCTCTCCGATACGCGCCGTTCCCCGCCTCTTCCGCGTACATCGAAGCCGAAAGCGTTTCGGCAAAATCCGCCCCTGCGCCCCGACTTTCCGGACGCACACGCGGAACATACTCTGACCGATGCACGGGAGACACGCCTTCGATCGGCCGCAGAGAACGTCCTGTCGCAACGGATCGCGATCGATATTCATCACGCACAGGCCAGGGCTCTCTGCCGCGCATTGCGTCATGGTACGCGGGCACGGCCATTTCTTCCTGTGGAACATAGTATGGGGACCGGGCGGCGCGCATCTCCGCAAACGCTTTTTCTGCCTGCCGCTGCGCGCGTTCCTGGTCGGCGCGCACAGCGGCCATTTGCTGCTCCATCGTTTGCGCGCGCTCGTCAGCCGCCGTCAACAAACCCTCCAATTGGTGGATTCGCGAATCCATCTGGCGGATGCGCGTATCCATCTGGGTGATGATCGCGTTCGCGGAATGTTCCATCTGCAAACGCATTTTCACGGAAGCTTCCTCGACCTCCTCCGCCCTGCTCGAAGTCCCGTTCCAAAGATCGCGGCGCACAATAAAAACAATCAATATGCCCACGATAATGAGGAAGCCCAAAATTTCCGTCGCCATTCTCTATCCCCTTGCCAAGGGCGACGCCCGTAACCATGCCGCCCAAAACTGCAATAAATAAGCAGACGTAAACGCGCACGTTCCCCAAACGCGCTCCCGCCTGCCCTATCCGTCAAAGCGATATGTCGATGTTGTGCCCACGCAGGAAATCAACCGCCGGCCGATCCTCCTCCTCGTTCCCGCGTTCGCGTCGTTGCCCCTGTCCGCCGAAATATCCCCCGCCACGCGACTGCCGCTCGGGATCGTCCTTGATGCGACCGTCCTCCGGATTGTCGCGCGTTTGCACAGTCTCCATCTTCGTCTTGACTTCCATTTGTTCCCGCGCCATCGCAAACTGCTGCTGCATATTCGGCTGCTGGTTCAGGTTATGCTGTACCTGCCCGGCGTCCGTCGCGCGCGGAACGACCATCTGCAAGCTGATCGGATTGACGTCCATGGACATAACTTTTCGCCTCCTGTCATGCTCGTATCAGTAAGGCCCGACCTTGACCTCGTCGTCCTCAACCTGGAAAGTGCAGTGCTGCTCTTCCGTCTGGATATGCTTCACAATGGAATTGACGATCAGTTTTTGCCCCGGATAAACGCGGTCCGATACGCGAATGCGCCCGTTTTTCATCTGCGCGATCTGCTCTTCCAATTCCTTGATCAAACGCTCCGAGCGCTCCACCTGCCCGGCCAGCGGGAACTGCGAGCGAGTAAGCTGCGCAATCTGTTCCGCACGCTGCGGCGGCAACATGGACACGTCGATCTTTCCGAGTGTATTGAGCGCCTGGGTAAGCTGCTTTAGCTTTTTCTTCGATTCCGAGTATTCCTTGCAAGCAGCCTGGTACCTTTTTTGCAGGCTCGGATTTACGCCGACGACAAGACGCGACGCAACAAGCGCCGGATTGCCGATTACCTTCGCGCAGATTTCCTCACCGGCCGCAAGATAACCGCCTGTCACCAGCCCGCGTTTTCCTTCCACGACAATCCGAATGACTGCACGCAGATCGGAATGGAGCGCGACGTCCGAAATCTGGATTTCGCCGCCGGCCTCGATAGTCCCGTTTTCCACGAAGGCCGCCTGCACGTCTTCCTGCGCAACGACAACCCCCTTGCCGGGGCCCGCGCCGATGATTCCGCCCTTGATGACGACATTATAGCCCTCAACCACGCCGCCGTTCACCGCGCCATTGATTGAGACCGTTCCGGTAGCTTTAACTTTGAAGCCCTGCTGAACGCTGCCGCTGACATCCACCGCGCCGACAAAATCAATATTTCCCGTTCCGACGCCGATGTCGCCCTTGATTTCCAATCTCGGGTCAATACTGAACTTGTTGTTCGCCTCGACAATCTGTCCATCCATCGTCGCGACGACGAAATTCTCGTCCTGGATTTCCGTATTTTTTCCTGCGGGCACAGGCTTCGGCTTGCCCGGCTTCGGCTTGATCGTATCCCCGAAGACATTCGTTCCCTCGACGCCCATCGTATGCGGCACACGTTCCGCAAGGATGTCGCCTTTTTTCGCGAGAATAAACAGATTCAGGTTTTTATAGTCAACCCTGCCGTATTTGTCTTCAGCGAGTTTCCCCTTCTGCTCCGCGTTGAACTTTCGGATAATCTTTGCGTCTTTTCCGGCTTCCGGGGGTTTGCCTTTCGCAATCACAGTCTGTGCGCCATGCTCCAGCCCGCGTGCGATAGCTTCTTCATCAATTCCGAAAGTGATGCGCCTGCCGGCCAGGTCCTTCAATATCTCTTCTTTCGACGGAGGCCGCTGCCCCGGCTGACGGTTGATCTTCATCGTCACGGTCATGCGGTCCTTCGAAACTTCGAGCTGGTACGACATCATCTCGCGGTTGTCCACGATCTCCTCCGGCGCCGCTTCTTCCTTCCTCGTCGACGGCGGGGAAACCGACGCTTCAAAATGCGACGCCAGCTTGCACGGCTCTCCGTCGGCGGCGCGAACCGCCCGTGCAAGCTCTCCCATATCATAATCGGTAACGCCGTATTCCTTCAAAATCTGCCGCATATCCGACAGCTCGAACAGCATTTCGCTGTCTTCCGTTGGGTACACCGTTAAAAATACGCCGTCCGTTTTGAACTCAAAAAGATATCCGGCCGATTTGCCGCCGACTTCCGCGCTTTTCCGTTCTTCCGCCATGTGTATCCCCCTCTACGCCTCAGCCGACCAAGTTGGCCTTTTCGCGGGCAAGATACCCACGCAACCGAAAAATGGCCTTTGTATGAAGCTGGCACACGCGCGCTTCCGAAATGCTCAGGACAAGACTGATTTCTTTCATCGTCAGTTCTTCATGATAATAAAGCGAAACAACCTGCCGCTCCCGCTCCGGCAGCCGATCGATCGCCTTCGCCAAAAGCTGCTGCCGTTCCTTCTTTTCGACTGTCTCCTGCGGGGAAGGCGCGGCGTTGATCGCCGTTTCCGTACGCATATAATCATCGAGCGGGATGACGGTCGCAACATTGATTTGCGACACGACCTTCAAGAAATCCTCGTTGCTGAGGCCCATCGCGTCGGCGATTTCCTCATCCGTTGCGCTGCGTCCGAGGTTGCCTTCCAGCTCGCTCACGCACTTTTCATAAGCCCGGATCTTCTGCCGGACCGAAAGCGGAATCCAATCCTTGGAGCGCAGATAATCAAGCATCGCCCCACGGATGCGGACGCCCGCGTAAGTTTCAAATTTATTCTGCCGTTTGAGGTCATATCTTTCGACCGCGTCCAAAAGCCCGAAAAAACCGCTGCTGATCAAATCGTCGCGGTCGATATGTGAAGGCAGGCTGATAGCGATACGTCCGGCAATTACGTTGACCAGCGGAAGGTAATTTTCCACCAGCCGGTCGCGCAGCTCCTTCGCATGCGTCTTTCCATACTCTTTCCAAAGGGACTCGCTTTCCTTTTCGCTGAGTTTCATCTCCATTGAAAGCCGTCCCTCCTTCTCCCTCTGTCCTTCCTGGTAATTTTAGCTTAATCAGTTTTCTTCCGGCACGCTGACGCTTTCAAGATTGTCCGCCGTCATCGGCGCAAACGTCGGAGGTTCTTCCGGCGCTTCCTCCGTCTCTGCGGAAGAAAATGCGTCGTCCAATACGGCGTTTTCCAAGCCGCCGATATCCCCGCCCGAAGCAGTCTCCTCATCCGCCGGCTGCGCATCTTCCGCTGCCTCAGGTGTTTCCTCCGCTGCTAAATCGCCGCCTTCCGATGGAGTTCCTGAATTATCCGCGTCTGTCTCCGACGCTTCCGAACCTTCCTGCCCCGAAAGCTCCGTCCCTTCTCCTTCCTGCTGGATTCCTTCGCCCTCCTGTGGCATAAGTTCCTCCAGTTCTCCGGACTCAGGCCCGCCTTCTTCTCCTTCCGCAGGCTCTCCTTCAGTCCCCGCCTCCGGCTCTTCCGCCTCAGGCAGCCATTCCATCTGAATCTGTTCCTCATGCTTCGCGATAAAAAGCGGAATCCCGAACCTGTCCAGCCAATAAAGCGTGCAGCCCATGAATATGCCGGACACAAAAAAACCGATAACCGCGCGCCAAAAAACGACGCCCAGCTGGCGATCCGAAAATATACCTGCAATCACAATAATGGCTGCCGCAATAACAGCCGTCACCAGTGCGATGCCGAGCTTGAAGCCGCCATCTGCCATATATTGCCTGCACCAGCGTTGTACCCGGTCACGCACTAACGCCTTGCGCCGTTCCCATTTTGTCCGTTCCGCTTCGGCTACCGCCATCGCTTGGGGATCCGTCCTGGACATCGATTCCAGCGTCGCGTTGCTGGGTCCATGCGCTGCTCCCTCTGTCGCCTCATCAGCCGGCGTCTCGCCCACCCCGGTATCTCCCGTCGACAAGCCCGACGTATCAAAAGGCGCATCCGTTTCCAGCGCGTCTTCATCTCCCGGTTGGACAGCACCGCTTTCCTCTGCGTTCTCCATCTCCTGCGGCGTATTGTCGGCGTCCGGCGTTTCCTCGGGCATCTCTATACGTTCCGCTTCATCCACTTAAATATCCTTCTCACCTTTTACCATCGTCTTCACGGTATAGACCCCGTTTTCCAGGTTGATCTGCACCGTACGGCCGTAATTCTCTCCCGTATCCTCAGCCAAAAGCCGGATTCCCATCGTCTTCAGGATTTCCTTGACCGTCTCCGCGTTCCGCTGCCCGACCTTCATAATATCAGTCGCCTTCGCAAACGCGAACATCTGCGCACCGCCTGCCATCTTCGCTACAAGTCGGCTCTTATTTGCGCCGAGGGCCAAGACGTCTTTCAGCATCAAGGGCATACCCGTATCCGCAAATTTAGCCGGGTTTTCCGTCGTTCTGGACGATTTGCTGTCGGGGAGCATAATGTGGAGCAATCCGCCGACCTTCGCCGTCGGATCGTACATCGACACCCCGATGCAAGACCCCAAGCCATAGCTGATGAGGATTGCGGGAGCTCGACCGACCTTGTAGTCAGCCATGCCGACCTTGATCAGTTCTGCCATATTATCCCACTCCCACAGCCGTCAGAATTGTATCGAGAGAACCCGGATCCGGTACGAGGAAGAAATGCCCCTTGATTCCGTCCTCATCCGCCTGGAATTCCGTTTCAATGACAAGCGCGTGATCTCCCATCTGCCCAAGCTGGATCAAAACAACGGAGAGAATCGCTCCCGCCATGTCCATTGCCAGCGCCGGAATCGACGGCAGCAAAGAAAGCTTTGTCAGATTGAAAAGTGCATTCAGATATGCGCCCGCAAGAATATTGCCGATTTCCATCAGCGCGGACTCGTCCATGAAATCCAAGGTCTTCGTCTCGCCGTGCGGTTTTCCCAAAATCATGTCCACAAGATAAAACGCGCTTTCCTGGGGCAACAGGAAAAGGATGTTGCTCGGCGCCGCGCCGTAAACCCGAAGGAATACGCCCGCAACCATCACGTCCGGGCCGCCCACGAGATCCGGCACGTCCGTAATCGGAACAATGGAGACCTGCGGCACGTTCATATCAATTCTATGATTGATAATCTGCGACAACGCCGTCGCGGAATTCCCGGCGCCCACGTTGCCGATTTCCCGCAAGGCGTCAAGCTGGACCGGACTCAGCTCCAAAATATCGTCAGATATTGCCATAGCTGCTCCTCGCTTTCGTCACTTGATTTCGTCCTGAAGCCCGATAATGGCTTCAAGATTCAGAAGGATAATCAGACGTTCCTCTTCCACCTTGCCGACGCCCGTGATGAAACGGCTGTTCTCGTTGTCCACGGACTTCGCCGCGTCGATATGCTCGCCGTTCAGCGTGATGACGCCCGTCACCGCATCGACAATCATGCCGACCTCAAGATCGTCCTCGCGGACGACGACGATGCGCGTGTCATCTGTATATTCCATATCCTGCAGTCCGAGACGCTTTTTGAGGTCAATGACCGGAAGCACCGAGCCGCGCAGGTTGATAACGCCCTTGATAAAGTCCGAGGCGAACGGCACTCGCGTAATATCCGTCAAGCCTTTGATTTCCTTCACGTTCAGGATGTTGAATCCGTATTCCTCCCTGCGCAGCTTGAACGCCACGACCTGAACCTGTGTCGCGCCTTCCGTCACAGTCATCAATTCTTTTGCCATCGTTAATTCCCCCTTCCGATCACATCAACGCGCTGACGTCGAGAATCATCGCCACGCGTCCGTCGCCGAGCACCGTCGCGCCGGAAATCACCTTGAGCCCTGCGAGGAGCTTGCCAAGCGTCTTGATGACGATTTCCTGCTGGCCGATCAAGTTGTCGACCACAATGCCCGCCTTGCGCTCGCCGATATGGACGACGACGACGAAGATATCGTCGCTGTCCCCCTCATGTACACGCGGCACGTTGAGAATATCGCCGAGACGGATGATGGGGATAATCTGTCCGCGCAGGACGATAACTTCCTTGTTGCGGACCGTCTTGATGTCTTCCTGCGTGATATTGATGGTGCTGTCGATGGAGCCGAGCGGAATCGCGTACATCTCTTCCTGCACCTTAACGAGAAGAGCCTGGATAATCGCCAGCGTCAACGGCAGCTTGATCTTGAACACGCTGCCCTCGTCGATCTTCGTCTCGACGTCCACATGACCGCCGAGGGTCTCGATCTTGCTCCGGACAACGTCCATGCCGACGCCGCGTCCCGAGACGTCCGTAATCACTTCCGCCGTCGAGAAGCCCGGCAGGAAAATCAAGCGCACCGCATCGGCGTCGTCGAGGCTGTTCGCCTCATCTTCAGAAATCATGCCCTTCTCGACAGCCTTGCGGCGAATCACATCCGCGTCGATGCCCTTGCCGTCGTCCGTAACCATGATGACAACGTTGTTGCCTTCATGACGAGCAATCAAGCCGACCTCGCCGATGCGCGGCTTGCCTTTCGCCTCGCGGGCGTCGGGGGATTCCAAGCCATGATCCAGAGAGTTGCGCAACAGGTGCATAATCGGATCGCCGATCTCGTCGATGACCGTGCGGTCGAGTTCTGTTTCCTCGCCCTCGATGGTCAGGTTCAATTCCTTGCCCAGCTCTTTTGCGAGGTCGCGGACCATGCGTGGGAAACGGTTGAATACTTGACCGACAGGAACCATGCGGACCTTCATGACGACCGTCTGCAAATCCGTCGTCACACGATCCATCTGCTCCAGTGTCTCCGTCAGTTCCGTCAGGCGATGGGTGGTGCCGATCTGCTCCAGACGAACCTTATTGATAACCAGCTCGCCCATCAGGTTCATCAACGTATCGAGCTTTTCGATGTCCACGCGGACCGACTGGCCGCTCTTGAGCTTCTTCGCGTCTGCCGCCGGCTTCTTCGCCGGAGGCGCGGATGGTTTCGCGGTCGGCACGGCAGGTGCTGCAGGTGCGGGCACATTTGCCGCAGGAGCTGCAGGCGCGGCGACCGGAGCAGCTTCCGGCGCAGGAGCAGGAGCCTCAAACGCCTTGAGTTCCTCCACCGCATCCTTGATTTCTGCCGAATCCACTTCCGAAATGGAAAGCAACGCATCTTCAACGGTTTTCATCTCGGAATCCGTTACGACCACAACATCGAAGGAATGCTCAAATTTTTCCTGTTCCAGATCCTCGGCCGGCGGAACGGACTTCACGACCTCGCCAAGCTGATCGAGTGCGTTCATGACCATATAGGAACGCGCTGATTTCAAAACGCAGCTGTCGGAAAGCGTCACCTTGATATGATAGGCATGCATCCCGCCGTTCGCAGCCTCCGTAATGACGTCCTTATCCGTATCCGAATATTCGATAGACGACGCGGCGGCTGCCGGAGCGGCGACTGCCGGAGCCGCGACTGCAGGCGCGGCAGCCGCCGGAGCCGGCTCCGCCTCAGACACAGGCTTGCCGCTGGCAAGCGCGCTGAGCTTCGATTCAAATCCCGTAATATCGACAACATCCTCCGGTCCGCCCGCTCCAACGCTCTCGATCATCTGCTCCAAGGAGTCGATGGTCTTAAAAAGCGTATCCATGATATCTTCGTTGACCTTCATCTTCTCCGTGCGTAGAAGATCGAACACATTTTCCATGTCATGGGTCAACTCGGCGATCTTCGTGAATCCCATCGTCGCCGACATGCCCTTGATTGTGTGAGCGTTGCGGAAGATATCATTGACGACCGATATCTCTTCCGGATCGTTCTCCAATGCCAAGAGACCATCGTTCAGCGACTGCAAATGTTCACGAGATTCTTCCAAAAACATTTCCATGTACTGATTTGTGTCCATTTCTATTCCCCCTATTTCTTCCTTAGTGGCTGACTGCACTTACAATCGCACCTGCAATGGCTTGCAAGGGCTTTATCTCATCGGCGAGGCCGAGATCGACTACAGCTTTCGGCATTCCATAGACAATGGCCGTTTCCTCGCTTTCCGCGATGACGTAGCCGCCTGTCTTCTTGATTTCCGTCATGCCGATAGCCCCGTCGCTTCCCATGCCTGTCAGGATAACTGAAACTATGTCCCTGCCAAGCGGAGCCGCTGACTTGAAGAGCACATCAGCCGCCGGGCGGAGCGTCCCAATCGGCGGGTCCTGGTTCAAGAGGATTTCCCTTCCGCCGCCTGAAACTGTCATATGATAATTGCCGGGAGCGATATACACCTGCCCTGCCTTTATCATATCATGATTTTCTGCTTCTTTCACGGAAATTTGTGAGATTTCGTTCAATCTTTCCGCCAGGGATTTCGTAAAACCCGGCGGCATGTGCTGAACGATGAGGACGCCGCATGGCAGATTTCGCGGCAGCCCCGCCACGACAGTCTGAAGCGCCTTCGGCCCCCCTGTCGAGCATCCCAGCACGACCAGCTTTCTGCCAGTACCGCCTTTTGCCGATGCCGCAGGTATAGACGCAGCCGGCTTTGGCCGCAATGTAAGCGGCGGCGGTGAGGGCGGCGGCGTATAGCCTTTGCGTGTCGGAAGGGAAATCCGCCGCATCGTCGGCCCGGACGGAGAAGCCGGTGGCGGAGACGCTGTCGTCTCCGGCGCCGTTGCCGGCTTTGGCTCTCGTGGCGGAGAAGATGCGACGCCTCGCCGCAGGACTCCTTTCGCATAAGCCGCAGTCCGAGCCTTCGTCAGGATTTCGTCCTCCACTGTGTCAACTTTTGATATGGAGCCGCCCATCTTGCTCACGAAATCCACCGCGCCGAGGGACAAAGCCTTGATTGTCGCCTTTGCGCCATCTTGCGTGAGACTCGAGAACATCACGACCGGCGTCGGGCAGTCCTTCATGATGACTTCCAGCGCTTGCAGGCCATCCATCACCGGCATATTGACGTCCATCGTCACAAGATCGGGACTTAGCTCTTTGACTTTCTCGACCGCCTCTTTGCCGTTCTTCGCGACCCCGACAACTTCAAAATCCGATTGCTTCTTGAACATATCCGACAACACCATGCGCATGAACGCAGAGTCGTCGGCAATCACTACTCGAATCATTGACTGTCCCCCTATCTGGACCGAATCGGTCTTCGTCTCAGAACGTCAGCATTCCGTCGGCCCTTCCCCTATCGACCGCGCGGAACCGGTTCTGAGGGGGCATAAGGCGCCTGATTGCGCTCTTCGCAAAAAACTCTCGCGCATCAAAGCCCAACCCCAGGCATTCCCTTGCCTTCTTCGGATCATGCATGGTATCCCGTCAGCATCCCTTGGCATGATCGGCACCTCCCCACGGAAAATTTATATAAAAGATGTCAAAAAACCTCTTCTAGGAGAAATTCAACACGCGTTGCAAAAAACCCTTCCAACCTAAACGAATTTTATGCTCTCCTCCGTAAAGAACATTTTTGGCAATCATTTCAACACAGCGCGACGCCATCGTGTCGGGAAAAGCGGAAAGCAGCGGCTGCTGGCGTTTGACCGCGTTCATGACACTCCTGTCCTCATAAATATACCCGAGACTTGTCAGCGGCATCGAAAGAAATTTTTCCGACGTCCGCTGAAGCTTTGTCACGACTTCCGTACTTTCACTCTCATCATATACGCGATTGACCACAATCTTCAAGTCTTTTTTTTCGGAATTCATGCTGTACGCTTTCATGACCGCGTACGCATCCGTCAACGCAGTCGGCTCCGGCGTCGTCACGAGGATGACCTCGTCCGCCGCCAGAATAAAATCGAGTACATTCCGCCCGAGTCCCGCTCCCGTATCTACAAGCACGATATCCGCCATCGATTCACAGGCGGCCAGCTTGTCCATCAGGCACTTGCGTTCCTGCGGCGTAAAATCCACCGCACGCTCTATGGCCGAACCGCCGGAAATGTAATTCACACCGTAGGGGCCGTGAATCAGCACATCCTCCAGCTGCACATCGGGCTGCAAAAGATGCAGCAAATGATGTTTTGACATCGTGCCGAGCACCACGTCGACATTCGCCATGCCGAGGTCGGCGTCAACAATCAGGACACGCCGCCCGATTTTTGCCATCGCTATCGCAAGGTTTACCGTCAGATTCGTCTTGCCGACGCCTCCCTTGCCGCTGGTGACAGCAATCACCCGGGCGCTCGTCCGGATTGTCGGACGAAAAACCCGTTTATACACCGGCAGGACTTCCTGTACATCAGCCTGTGGCGCAGGCACCGCGGACGGAATTCCCTGCGTGGGCGGATAAGACGGCGCAGGCTGCGGCTCGCTGTATTCATTTTTTTCCTGTACGAGCTCCCGCAGGCTCGACGCCTGATCCCTCATTTCACATTACCTCAGCATCAACCTTGCCAGAGCTTCAGGCTTCGCCGGCTCAATATCATCGGGTACCGTCTGTCCCGTCGTAAGATAGGACAGCGCCAACCGCCGATCGAAAAGAAGATTCACGATAAATCCGACGTTTTCCGTCTCGTCTGTCTTGGTCAGCAATATCCGGTCGGGACGGCAAGCCGCAAACCGTTCGAAAATCGTCTCCGCGTCTCGTTCTTTCGTTGTCGCGCTCAATACAAGATGCTTCTCAATGGACGGTTCCGTCGCCAAAAACTCCTTCAGCTCGCCCATCTGTTCCTCATTGTTCTGGCTTCGACCCGCCGTGTCGATCAGAATCAGCTTCTTGTCCCGATGCTGCCGGATCTTGGTTTTCAAATCCGACGTCGTAAAGACGACCTCCAGTGGAAGTCCGATGATATCGGAATAAGTCTTGAGCTGCTCCACCGCCGCAATACGGTAATTGTCAGCTGCAATCAGGGCAATCTCACGGATTCCTTTTTCCAAAACAAATTTCGCGGCAATTTTCGCGATAGTCGTCGTCTTGCCCACGCCCGTCGTACCGATCAGCGCGACAATCTTGGGGCGTCCGGCCTTCAGGCCGATTCCGTCTCCGGTCTTCACAACGCTGTGCAGGTAATCCCCGAGGGCTTTCACGGCTTCCGGGAAATCCTTGCCAAGCATCATCGTCGCCGGAGGGATCTTACGTATCATGTCCTGCATAACGTCATCACGGAGCTCTTGCGCCTGGAGCGCATCCTTCAGCGTCATCGGCTCGTCTCCGCCGGCCGGCTGGTTCATCACCTGCCGGAGCATTTGGCGCATTTGGGCCAACTCGTCTTCTAGCGCGTTGATTTTCTGTTGCTTGTCGTTAAGCACCTGCTCTTTCCCGGCATCTTCCGGCGTTTCCTCGGCCTCCGCAGCCGGCGTCGGGGAAACGGGAACTGCAACCTTTGGTACCTCCTCCGTGTCAAGCTGCGCCGCCTCTTTCGCC
>JAGAZS010000194.1 GCA_017939945.1 Schwartzia sp. (in: firmicutes) | reverse complement strand
CTCCTCGCTCGGACTCCCCTGCCCCCGCCACCGAAAATGAACTGCCCGTTAACTACAAGGTTTACACGGACGGCTCCTGCCTCCAGAATCCCGACGGCCCCGGCGGCTACGCGGCGGTGATTATTTCAACGCAGGACGGGGAAATACGCGAGATTTCCGGCGGCGAGCCGTCGACCACCAACAACCGCATGGAGCTCCGCGCGGGCATCGAAGCGCTCCGCGCGCTCTCTCCCCATTCAACCGTAGAATTCTACACGGACAGCCAATATATGAAAAACGCGTTCACAAAGTATTGGCTGCGCAACTGGAAGCGGAACGGCTGGCATACGGCGACGGGCGAACCGGTCAAGAATCAGGATTTATGGCGCGCGTTGGACGAAGCCTTTTCCCTCCATACGGTGCATTTCCATTGGGTCAAGGGCCACGCGGGCAACCGCTGGAACGAACGGTGCGATGAACTGGCGCGCGGCGAGGCGGCGAAATTCTCATGACGGACGCATTTTCACGGACCAGGCTTCTCCTCGGCGGGGACGGTCTCGCAAAGCTCGCGGCGGCCCGCGTCGCCGTATTCGGGATCGGCGGCGTCGGCTCCTTTGCCGCCGAGGCGCTTTGCCGTTCCGGGATCGGTCATTTCCTGCTCGTCGATTCCGACACGGTTGACGTTTCCAACCTCAACCGTCAAATCCACGCAACAATAAAGACCGTCGGTCAGAAAAAAACGGACGTCATGCGCGCCCGTATGCTGGAAATCAACCCCGCCGCCGACGTCCGGACGAGATGCGAATTCTACGAGCCGGACCATGCGGAAGCGTTTTTCGACGAACCGATGGACTATATCGTCGACGCGGTGGACACGGTGACGGCGAAAATCAGCCTTGTCGTCGAAGCCGGAAAGCGGAACATCCCGATCGTCAGCGCCATGGGCGCGGGCAACAAGCTCGACCCGACGCGCTTCGAGGTGACGGACATTTACAGGACCAGCGTCTGCCCGCTGGCAAAGGTCATGCGGAAAGAACTGAAAAAACGCGGCGTCCCCCGCCTGAAGGTCGTCTATTCCAAAGAGCCGCCGCTCCGCCCCGACGCCCCCGAAACCGAGGATACGCGGCGGCAACCGCCCGGCTCCGTCTCCTTCGTCCCGTCCGTGGCGGGACTGATCCTCGCGGGCGAGGTCGTCCGAGATTTGTTGGGAGTGAAACGACTATGAAAACAAAGATTTCCGTCCTGGGGTGCGGACGTTGGGGCTCTTTCCACGCCCTGCACGCCGACCATATCGGCTGCGACACGCTGCTCTGGGGACGCCCCGGCTCCGCTCGCCTTGCGAAGCTCAAAAGCGGGCGAAAAAATGAGTATCTGACGCTGCCTGAAAGCGTCCGGCTTTCCGACTCCCTGCCGGAAGCCCTCGGCCACGCGGACGTCGTAATCATCTCCGTCGGCGCGCAGGGATTTCGCTCCCTTTGCCGCGAGATTGCCGCCCTGCCGAAACCGCTTTGGGAAACCAAAACCTTCGTCCTCTGCATGAAGGGTCTTGAGCTTGAAAGCGGCAAACGTCTTTCCCAAGTGCTTCGCGAGGAACTCGGCGACGCGCCCGGCGCTGCGGTCTGGGTCGGTCCCGGCCATGTGCAGGATTTTCTCGCGAACATCCCGAACTGCATGCTGCTGGCCTCCGAGGACGAGACGCTGCCCCCGCGCCTTGCCGACCTGTTGGAAAGCCCGCTGATCCGATTTTATTACGGCGCCGATTTGCTCGGCGTGGAAATCGGCGCGGCGGCGAAAAACGTCGTCGGCCTCGCGGCGGGCATGCTGGACGGGCTCGGGCTGCCCAGCCTCAAAGGCGCGCTGATGGCCCGGGGCGCGGCGGAGCTTTCCCGGCTCGTCGGCGCGATGGGCGGTGATCCGATGACCGTCTACGGCCTGTCACATCTCGGCGACTATGAAGCGACGCTGTTTTCCCCGCACAGCAACAACCGAAGATTCGGCGAGAATCTCGTGCGCGGCCTGCCTTCCGAAAAACTCGCCGAAGGCGTCGCCACCGCCGACGCGCTGCTCGTACTCGGCAAAAAATACGGCACGGAGCTTCCGATCACCGAAGCCGTCCACAATGTCATACAGGAAAAAGCCGACCCGCACGAAACTCTCTCCCGCCTGTTTCTCCGCAAACGGAAAAGCGAATAACCTCATCAAAAAAATGCTTCCGAAGAATTCTTCCTCGGAAGCATTTTTATTCATTTATTCCCGATTTTCCCTTTCGCCGCTACTGTCTGCGACGTGACCTGGTCGATCAGGTTGTCGTACATCATGTCCGCAATGCCGACGCCGCCCGATTTGGCCACGTTCTGCATCAGCTCGGTGTCCAGCATCGAGTGCCAGATCTTTTCGCCGTGGCTCTCGCCGAACAGCGTGTTTTCCGGCACGGTGTTCCGCATTTCCCTGAACATGATGTCGAGGAACATGGCCTCGAATCCCTCGCAAGCCTCTCGAAGCCGCTTCGACTCCGCTTCCGCGGAAATGCCCGAAACGTCCACCGAAGTTTTCGCGTCTTCCAATGCTTTCGTCGCACGTTCCAGCGACTCCTGAAAGCGCGAGGCGTCGGCCCGGGCCTTCGAGATTTCCTGCGTCGTGTTCGTCATGTTCCAATTCGTGATTCCGCTGACTCCGTTTACCATGACAAGCCTCCGCCCTTATGATTTAGATAATCTCCAGCTCCGCGTGGAGCGCTCCCGCAGCCTTGATCGCCTGCAGGATCGAGATGATGTCGCGCGGCGTCGCGCCCACGCTGTTCAATGCGCCCACGATATCGCTGACGTTTGCCGTCGCGTCGAGCACGATGGTATTCGCGTGCTCCTCGTTGACGTCGACGCTTGCGTTCTTCGTCACGACGGTGCTGCCCACGCTGAACGGCGTCGGCTGGCTCACATCCTCTTCCTTCTCGATGCTGATGGAAATGCCGCCCTGCGCGATCGCGATGCTGTCCACCGAAACTTCTCCGCCCATGACGATGGTTCCGGTGCGCTCATTGACTACAACCTTCGCAATGTTGTCCGGCATGATCGGAAGCTCCTCGATTCCGGCGACAAAGCTGACCAGATTGTTGCGGAAATGCGGCGGGATATGGATGTCCACACGCCCCGGATTTGACGCCGTCGCGGCGCCCGCGTAGCGCATATTGATCGTCTGCGCGATGCGTGCCGCCGTCGTGAAGTCGGGCTGCGCCAGGGACAGCGAAATCGTCCCGTCCTTGCCGAGATCCTCTTCAACGGTTCGCTCGACAATCGCTCCGTTCGGCGTCAGACCCACCGTCGGGAAATTCTTTTGCCGCGTGTTGCCGCCACCGGTGCCCGCCGTAAAGCCGCCCGTCGAGACAGCTCCCTGCGCCACCGCGTAGACCTCGCCGTTACCTGCCAAAAGCGGCGTCTGTATCAAAGTGCCGCCCTGGATGCTCTTCGCGTCGCCCATCGACGAAACAGTCACGTCGATCGTGTCGCCCTCGCGCACGAAAGGCGGGAGCGTCGCGGTCACCGTCACCGCCGCCACATTCTTCGTTTTCAGCGAAGCCGCATCGATCGTCACGCCGAACCGCCGGAGCATATTCGTCACCGACTGCAGGACTTCCAGCGTCTTGTTCGAATCGCCGGTTCCGTTGAGGCCCATGACGAGCCCGTAACCGACGAGCTGGTTGGCCCGCACGCCCTGCACCTTCGCAATATCCTTGATGCGCGTAACCGGAGCCTCCGCGAAGGCAAGCCCGGAAACGGCCAAACAGAGAACCACCGTGAAAAGCGCGATCCATTTTTTCATAAGCAAATCACCTCGTCAAAATCAGAAGAGGATATTGAATATCTGCGTCAAGATACCCTGCCGCTGCTTCGAGTTCAGCGGGCCCTTGCCGTCGAAGCGAATCGTCGCGTCCGCCACTTGCGCGGACGATACGGTATTGTTCGCGGTCACATCATCGCGTCGCACAACGCCCCGCAGCGTAATCTTGTGCTCGTTCTTGTTCTGCCAGATGGACTGGGTTCCCTCGACAATCATATTGCCGTTGGGTTCCACATCGACCACCGTGACCGTTACACGGCCGTTTGCGCGGTTCGTACTGGATGCCGCGCCGTCCGCTTTCCAGTTGTCCGAGCCGCTGATGGACGCAGGAAAGATAGAATTCAGGAAATCAAAGACGCCAATGCCCGCCTGCATATTCACGCTGCCCGACTTGGAATTGGAGCCGGACCTCGTCGCGGAAGTCGTTGCCGTCTCACTGATGATGATAGTCAGGATGTCGCCCACATCCCGGGCTTTCGTGTCGGCAAAATAGTCTATCCCCCTGTGTCCTTCGCCGTTCGCCCAAAGGGACTGCGCCGACACGGAGAACGGCGACGCCAGCAGCAGCGCCGAAAGCCCTGCGGCCACCAAAAGCCGCCCCTGTTTTTTCATGCTTTATCCGTCCTTTCCGTCAACTGTGCACGATTTCTACCGTAGCCTCGTCCACGATCCGCCCTCGGAGCACCTTCCGAGAGGATGTATTCCGCACGCGGATAACCTCACCCGCATGACCGGCCTCCAAAGCGACGCCGTCGATCTTGACCTCGACGCCGTTCACCCGTGAAATCAATGTCACAGGCGCGCCGGCCTTTATGATATCCGGCAACTTCAGCATCGTCCGCCAAAGCGGCGCGCCGATACTCACCGAACGCGAAAGTACCTTGCCGACAATCTCGTCCTGTTCCGTCAGGAAATTCTTGCCCCGGGAGCCGACCTCCTGCTCCTCGAACCGGAAATCCCCCGCCGTCAGCGGCTGCCCCGCCACGATCGGGCGCGCCGCCACCGCCACGCGGTCGAATACATGCACCTTGAACTGGCATTTGATTGTGCGGAACGGCTTGCCGTCCACAAGCACATCCATATATACCGCCGTGCTGCCCCAGAAACGCACCCCATAGGGAAGCGACGGCACGAAACTGACAGCGCCCTCCGGCGCGCGCACGACGCGCGGCATGGACGCCTTTTCCACCGTATAGCGGCGGGTATCGCCCGACTTCAGCATGGCCTCGTCGATGAAGGCGATTGCCTCCCGCTGCATCTCCTCGAGGGAAACCTCCTGCGGATAAAGATCCGCCGCCGTCTTGCCGTAGGCGCAAGCGACGGAAGCCGCCGCCAAAAGGCAAACCGCCGCAAAGAGGACGCACAGCCGACGCATGATTACCGCTTCAGGCCGTTGGCTATCTCAAGCATCGAATCCGACGTCGTGATGGCCTTCGCGTCCGACTCGTAAGCGCGCTGCGCCACGATCATATTGACCATTTCCTCGACGACCTGCACATTCGACATTTCGATGACCGACTGCACCAGCGTCCCGCGTCCTTCCTCGCCGGGATTGCCCTCCACCGGGCCGCCCGAAGCGTCGGACTCGAAAAAGAGATTGTGCCCGCGGGAAATCAGACCGGCGGGATTGACGAACCGCGTGATCGTGATCTGCCCGACCTGCTCCTGCACATTGTTGATAATCTGCGAAACGCGCCCGTCCCCCGAAATCGTGATGCCGTCGTTCGGCACCTGTTCGTCGAACGTGATGTTGTCCGCCAAAGGATAGCCGTCGGTCGTCACCAGCCGGTTGTTCGCATCGCGCTTGAACGAGCCGTCGCGCGTATAGCCGATCGTGCCGTCCGGCATCTCGACGCGGAAAAAGCCGTCGCCCTCGATCGCCACGTCCAGCGGATGACCTGTAGACTGCAAATTGCCCTGCGTGAAAATACGCTGGGTCGCAGCGAGACGATCGCCGAGACCGATCTGAAGTCCCGTCGGATACTGGGAATCCGCGCCGCTCTCCGCTCCTGCAGGACGAAGGGTTTGGTACAGCAAATCATGAAACTCCGCGCGCACCTTTTTCGCGCCAAAGGTATTGACGTTCGCGAGGTTGTGCGCCACCACATCCATGTTGTCCTGTTGCGTCTTCATCCCTGATGCCGCAGACCATAAGGCTCGCATCATAATACATCCGCTCCTAACGTGATAAAATGGTAAAAATGGTCAAACTTATCTCTGTCCTCTATATCGGAAAATCATCTGAAAAACTTAAGCCCTCGAAAAAATTTAGGGCTAAATTCCTTCCTTATGAAAGCCTTCCGACCTCATTCACGGCATGGTCGAGCATCGAATCCTGCGTCGTGACCGCCTTGGAATTCGCCTCGTATATGCGATAGTTGTCGATCAGATCCACCATCTCGCTGACAACGTTGGAATTCGACCG
>JAGAZS010000193.1 GCA_017939945.1 Schwartzia sp. (in: firmicutes) | reverse complement strand
CGCGTGCGCCGATTTGACGGCGATGACATGGCCGCGCACGACGCCGGCGAGCCGAAGGTCGCCGATGACGTCGAGGGCCTTGTGGCGCACAAGCTCGTTAGGGAACCGCAGCGTGTTCAGCCATCGTTCGTCGTTGTAGACGATGACGGTTTCCAGTGTTCCGCCGAGGCCGAGTCCTGCCTTCCGGAGCGCTTCGACTTCGCCCTCATAGGCGATGGTCCGTGCCGGGGCGATTTCCCTGCGGTAGGACGCCGCGTCCACGATGACGTCTGTGTACTGCGTTCCGGCCAGCGGATGCGGATTCAGCGAGGTGAACGAGACGCGAAGCCCGTCGTAGGGAACAATCATGATGAAGCGGTCGCCGTCGTCGATGCGCAGCACGCGGTCGACGGAAATGACGGACCGTTCCTCGTCCAGCGTTTTCAGTCCCGCTTTTTCGATCAGGTCGAAAAAGGCGAGGGATGCGCCGTCGGCTACGGGCGGCTCTTCGCTGTCGAGCTCGACCATGCAGTTGTCGAGTCCGGACGCCGATATGGCGGACATCAGATGTTCGATGGTGAAAAAACGGACGCCGTCCTCCTCGATTGTCGTGGCGCGCATGGTGGCGGCCACGTTTTGTGCCGAGGCGCGTACGCGAGGACGCCCGTCAATGTCGGTCCGCTCGAATACGACGCCGGTCCCGGCGGGCGCCGGCTTTATCCGCATGTGGACTTCAAGGCCGGAATGAAGGCCTATGCCGGAATATTGGATTTCCTTGGCTAAAGTTGTTTGATGCTCCAATAGAACACCTCCCTTATTTCTTGAATTGCAGGGCGTAAAGTTCCGCGTACAGTCCTTTTGCGGCCAGAAGCTCCTCGTGGGTGCCGTGCTCGCGGATTTCGCCGTGCTCGATTACATAAATCTGGTTCGCGCCGAAAATCGTCGAAAGGCGGTGGGCGATGACGAAGGATGTGCGCCCGACCATCAAGCGGTCGAGGGCCGCCTGCACGATTTTTTCGCTTTCGGTGTCGAGGGCGCTGGTGGCTTCGTCGAGAATCAGGATGCGCGGATCCTTCAGGATGGCCCGCGCAATCGCGATGCGCTGCCGCTGCCCGCCGGAGAGCATCAGGCCGCGCTCGCCGATCTGGGTGTCATAGCCTTCGGGCAGTGCCGTGATGAATTCGTGGGCGTTGGCGTCCCGCGCCGCCGCCTCGATTTCCTCGTCCGTGGCGTCAAGCCTGCCGTAGCGGATATTTTCCCGTACGGTCGTGGAAAACAGCATCGTTTCCTGCGGCACGATCCCGATCTGCGCCCGCAGGGAATCGATGGTAACGTCGCGGATGTCGTGGCCGTCGATTTGGATGGAGCCGGAATCCACATCGTAGAAACGCGGAATCAGATTCGCGATGGTCGACTTTCCGGCGCCGGACGGTCCGACGAAAGCGATCATCTGTCCGGGGGCGGCGGAAAGCGAGACATGGGAAAGCGCGGGAACATTTTCCGTGTAGGAGAAACTGACGTCCTCGACGCGGACGGAGCCTTCGGAGGGCGGCAGCACGACGGCGTCCGGTTTGTCGGCGATCGGTTCGTCCATGTCGAGCACGCCGAAGACGCGCTCCGCCCCCGCCAACGCCTGCTGGATGCCCGCGTAGGCGCGGGAAAGGCGTTTCAGCGGATTCGACATATTGACCGCGTAAGTCAGGAACGCGACGAGAGTACCCGCCGTGATGCGCCCGTCCACGACCTCCTTGCCGCCGAACCAGATCAGGGCGGTGGCCGCCGCAGCTGCAATGAATTCGATGGTCGGCGTCAGCATGCTGGTCAGCCGCACGTTTTGCATTGACGCCTCGAAGGTATTTGCGTTTTGATCCCGATAGCGCTCGATTTCGTAACTTTCGCGTCCGAAAGCCTTGACGACGCGCTCGGCGGATATGCTTTCCTGCATCATGGCGGTGAAATTGGACAGCTTCGCCTGGATTTCCGCGCCGGCATTCTTGATCATCTTGCCGAACACGCGCATGGACAAGGCGACCACCGGCACGGTGATCAGGGTCATCAAAGCCAGCTGCCAGTCCAGCAGGAACATCATCACCAGGGAGCCGATGAGAACCGCGCCCTCGGTCACGACGTCGATGACCCTGTCCGCCAGCGCGCTTTGCACCGACGCCACGTCGTTTGTCAGGTAGCTCATGACTTCGCCGGTCTGGTGGCGGTCGAAATAGGAAACGGGCAACCGCTGGAATTTCGCGAAAAGCTGGTTGCGGATGTCGAGGACGACGCTCTGGCCGACGTGGGCGATCAGATAGCTTTGCCCGAAGTAGAAAAAGCCGCGGACAAAGAAGATCACGAGCACGCCGATGCAGATCAGGTTCAGCGTTTCCATGTCCTTCTCGGCCAGCACCTTGTCGATCATGTCCTTGATGATCCAGGGCATGTAAAGGTTCGCTGCCGCCGAGACGACCATGCAGACGATGGCCTGCGCGATCCGCAGTCGGTACGTCTTCAGGTATTGCAACAGCCGAAGATATTGTTTCATCGGTTCGTATTTTTCCTTTCATACTAACAACTGATTAAATTCTTTAATCAGTTGACGTGTGCTGCGCACACTACATTTGCACCGAAGGTGCAAATGCCGTCTCATGCAAACACTATAAGAAAGCAAGGCTTTCTAACAGTGTTTAGTATCAGGTACTACATCCCGCCATTTGCTGTAAAGCCAGTTCCAGTCTTCCGGGTATTTTCGGATATGTTCTTCGAAGACGGTGACGACGGCCTGCGTCGCTTCCTCGAGGTCGGCCTCCTTGTTATCGGTCTTTTTGACGAAAATCGGCGCCTTGATCTCGATGATATGGCGTTCGCCTGTTTCCTGATGGATGAACATCGGCAGGATCGGCACGTTGAAAAAACGCGCGATCGTGGCCGGGGCGGGCGTCCAGCCCGTCGTG
>JAGAZS010000192.1 GCA_017939945.1 Schwartzia sp. (in: firmicutes) | reverse complement strand
GGGCAGCGAGATTGATTTCGGCACGCCGGTCTGCGAGCCGAAAATTGCGAAGGAACGGTACGCCTCCGTCGCCGATGTGGAAGTCCGCGACGTGAAGCAGCTTGTGCGTGAGGGACGCGTCGAGGCGATCGCGAAAGCGGGACAGACGATTGCGGAGAAAAATCCCGACGTGCCGGTGATCGGCAGCCTGACCGGGCCGATTTCCACCGCCGCGTCCATCGTCGACCCGATGACGTTCCTGAAAGAATTGCGCAAGGACAAGACGAACGCCCATCGCGTCCTTGATTATGTTACGGATTTTCTGGTGGAATATGCGGGCGTGCTGGTCGAGAGCGGCTTCCCCGTAATCACGATTGCCGATCCGACGGCGACGGGCGAGATCCTCGGGCCGAAGATGTTCGGCGACTACGCGACGCCGTATCTGAACCGGCTCGCGGACGCGATTCACGGGCGCGGCGCGAAGGCCATCATCCATATCTGCGGGCGCATGGAAGCGGTGAAAAAGTATTTGCCCGAGCTTCACAGCGACGCGGTCAGCACCGACGCGATGGTGAATCTGAAAGCCATCAAGGCGGAATACGACGGCCTGACGGTCATGGGCAACGTCAGCACCTTCGCGCTCCAGCTGCAGGAGCCGGAAACAATCCGGACAGTAACGGAAAAGCTTTTGGACGACGGTATCGACATCATTTCCCCGGCCTGCGGCCTCTCGACAAAAACCCCGGTGGGGAATATAGCGGCCATGACGGAAGTCGTGAAGAATAGATAGGAGGAGTTCTCTATGATTACGGCGCAGGAAAGCATCACCGCGAAGCTCTGCTCCTTTGCGCGCGCCTACCATTCGACGATGGAGCAGGAAAAGATCTTCGACGATTATTTGGCTTACGACATCATTGGGCGTGAAGAGTACGCGCGTCTTGACGGACTCTTGCGCGAGGCGTTTTCAGCGCTTCCCACAAAGCCCAGATATGGTTTTGAGAACGTCTGGCTCTTTGAGGCGCTGGATCGCTGCTTCACTCCGGTGACGCTGCCGCGACTGGCTTTTGCGGAGGAGGCGCTGGAGAATTTCGCGAAAGCCCACGGGCGCGTGCAATATGTGATCTGCGGCGCGGGGATGGACACCTTCGCCTATCGGAACGCGAATCCCGCGATTACCGTTTTTGAGCTGGATTTGCCGAAAACCCAGGCCTACAAGCAGGAACGCCTGAAAGAACTGGCATGGAAATCGGCGGGCAAAATCCATTTCGTCCCGGTGGACTTCGCCAAGGACGAGCTTGAGGAACGGCTGATGGCGGCGGGTTTTTCCATGAAAACGCCTACGTTCTTCTCGTTGCTGGGCGTGGCCTATTATCTGTCCTATCCGGTGTTGTCGCATTTCCTTGGGGAGATCGGGGCTTTGGCGACGGCGGGAGATCAGTTCGTCTTTGATTTCCCCGATGAGACGACTTTTTCCAAGCGCGCTCCGGAGCGTGTGCGGGAGCTGGCGGCCATCACGGAGAGCCTTGGCGAGCCGATG
>JAGAZS010000191.1 GCA_017939945.1 Schwartzia sp. (in: firmicutes) | reverse complement strand
TGTGTAAGCGTTTTTTTCTATCTCCATTATATAGCACAAAAAACGAAAGTCAACGAGTGGGGGCACTTGAAAAAGAGGTTATTGCTTGCGTGCAACAACCTCTTTCTTGTTTTACCGATTCTATCGACTCATCTTTCTCCAAACCCTGAGCAAACTGTCCTCCGACAGCTTGTCCACGCGGAAATAGGACGCTTCCATTTTTTTCGCCAGCTTTTTCGCGAGGCCCAGCTTCACGAAGCCGGTTTCCGTGTCGATGACGGCGGCGGGGAGTTTGCGCTTCGCGATGCGTTCCGCTTCGTTCATGGCTTCCGCCGTCGCGTCGCCTCCGGGGACCAGCGGCGTCGTGGCGCGACCGTCGGTGATGTCGATCAGCACCGGATCCTGCAGCGGGTCCTGGCGGTAGATCATATCGAGCACGTCCTCCGCCTTTTCCAGCCCTTTCGCCAGCGGCGTCTTGCCGCCCGTGGGCATCGTCGCCAGCTTTTTCTGCGCGAAGTCGACGCTCTTCGTGACCGGCAGCAGCACCTCCGCCTGGTTCTTTCGGAACGCGATCATGCCGACGCGGTCGCGCTTTTGGTAGGCCTCGAGCAAAATCTTCAGGATCACGCCCTTGACGGTCTTCATGCGCTCCCGGGCGCCCATCGAGCCGCTGGCGTCCACCGCGAACAGGAAGATATTGCCGGTGCGTTTCTCGCGGACCTTGCTGCGGATATCCTCGCTGCGGATCGCCAGCGCCAGGCCGTTCTTCTCGCGCCATTTCTGGTACGGCGCGGCGGCGCGGAGCGTCGCGTCGAATGCGATGTCCGAGGTCTTCGACCGCGGCAGCTCGGCGCGGACGTAGCGGCCCTGCCATTCGTCGGTGCGCGTCGCGCTGCGCTTGCCGCTGCCCGATTTCTTCTGCCTTCCCTTCGTCGGCTCGACCCAGACCGGCGGCAGCTGCACGCGCATATCGGCGGCGTCCACGCGGTCGCCGCTGGACGTGTTCGGGTTCGTCATCGATTCGTCTTTCGGCTGCTCCTCCTGATTGCCTTCATGGGATTCCGTCTCCGTCTCCTGCGGCGCGGGCGCGTCAGGCTGGGAGAAAAGCTCCTCGCGGTTGTCCGGCTCCGGCGGCGGCGTCTGTTGTTCTTTTTGCTCCGGCGGCTCGCTTTGCGTCGGCTCCGGCTGCTCGGCGGGCGGAAGGTCGCGCATCCGATGGGGCAGCACGAATTCCGCCGCCCGCTCCAGGTCCTTCGGCGTGACGTAGTTCCGTCCGGAGAGCGCTGCTTTTGCCTTTGCCGCCTCAATCAGATAAATGTCGGCCCGGTGGCCCGCCGTATTCGCTTTCATCGTGTAGACCGAGGAAAGGCGGATCATCGCGTCGGAAACCTCCACCGTCGGCAGCAGCGCGCGGGCGTCCGCGATCTTTTTCGCCAGTTCCTTCGTTTCTTGCTCCCATTTCGCGCGGAAGGCTGCGCCGTCCTTTTCGTATTCCGTCACGCGGCGCACGATTTCCGCCCGCGCTTCCCCGTCCGTTTCCGGCTCCACCGATACAAAAAGTCCGAAACGGTCAAGGGCCGAAGCGGGCAATGTGCCGCTCTCCGGTGTCATGACCGCCAGCACCGTGTAGCCGGTTTCCCGCTGCTCCGAGAGGCCGT
>JAGAZS010000190.1 GCA_017939945.1 Schwartzia sp. (in: firmicutes) | reverse complement strand
TTCCTAAGATGCGTATCGTTTTTTCGAGGACAGCGACGGAGGTGTGATGGATGAACCTCGGACAGAAAAACGGAATGGTTCGGGAGGCTGTGATCGGCAGCCTGATTTTCGCGATCATGCTGGTGGCGGGCACGCTCTGGATGGGGCGGAGCGCCAGCAGGGACACGGACACCGCCGTCCGTTCCGTGAGCCTTTTGTATCTCGACGAGCTGGCGGGGCGGCGGGCGCAGGTCGTGGCTTCCACCTTGGGCGGATATATCAGCAATTTGGATGTCGCCATCGGCCTGATGACAAAGGAAGACCTCGGCAGCGTGGAGAAGCTGCAGGCGTACCAAGCGCGGATGAAGCAGCTCTACGGTTTGGAGAAGTTCGCCTTCGTGGACAACGACGGGCTGATCTACACTTCCCGGGGCACCCGCACGGACATCGACCAATACCCGTTTGACTGCAACCGCCTCTCCGGGCCGGAAATTTCCGTCAAGAATCCGGAGGGCAGCAGCAAGAAGGTCATTATTGCCGTGCCTGTGGACCGGCTGCCCTTTGAGGGGAAGCACCTCGTCGCCTGCTTCATGGAGATCGACATGGGGCGGCTGTTGGCCAATATTTCCCTGCAATCTGACAACAACAATACCACCTTCTGCAATCTTTACACGGCAGAGGGCGTCGCCTTGACGAATGTGGTGCTGGGCGGCCTCGCCAGCGAGAACAACCTGCTCCGAGCTATGGAGAGCGCGTCCTTTGAGAACGGCAAGACCATCGACGCCATGCGGGCGGATTTCGCGGCGCGGAAGGCCGGCGTCGTTTCCTTCACTTACAATGACATCAGGGAGACCATGTGCTATGTGCCGGTGCGCGGCACGGACTGGATGCTCACCTATCTGGTTCGGGAGAGCGTCATCAGCAACCAGATCAGTTCCATTTCCGACGGGATCGTCATGCGGAGCCTGATGCAGTCCATCTTGACGGCGCTGGTGCTGGCGGGGATTTTCGCCATCCTGATCCGGGAGATGCGGCGCACAGCGAAAATGACGCTGGAAAAGGAGGTCACCGAGACCGAGAACCGGGTCAAGCAGCAGGAGCTGGAAGAGCAGTTGGCGTTGCAGGAGGAGCTTTTGGCCCAAGAGCAGCTCAAGGCACAGCAGGACAGCATGATCACGGCCCTCGCCTCCGACTATCGCAGCGTGTACCATGTGAACCTCGACGCCGACGAGGGCGTCTGCTACCGGAAGGACGACACGGTGGAGGACTTCACGACGGAGGGAGAGAAATTCCCTTTCCGCGAGACCTTCACGGAGTACGCCCACCGCTATGTGACCGACGAGTACCGGGACGAGTTCCTGCGGTTCATCGAGCCGCAGTCCATCCGCGCGGGGCTGGAAAAGGACGCGATCATCGTCCTTCGCTACATGGTGCGCCGGGGCGGCACGGAGAGCTATGAGATGCTTCGCATGGCGGGCGTGCGTTACGCCGAGGATCGTACCGACCATCTGGTTCACGCCGTGGGTGTCGGCTTCACGGACATCGACGCCGAGATGCGGGACGCCATCGAGAAACGGGAGACGCTGGCGGAGGCGCTGAAGACGGCGGAGGAGGCCAGCAAGGCGAAGACGGTGTTCCTCTCCAATATGAGCCACGAGATCCGCACGCCGATGAACGCCATCATCGGCCTCGACAGCCTCGCTTTGAACGAGCCGGATATTTCCGAAAAGACGAAGGAGTATCTGGAAAAAATCGGAAGCTCCGCCCGCCATCTGCTTTCCCTGATCAACGACATCCTCGATATGTCCCGCATCGAGTCGGGCCGCATGATCCTCCACAGCGAGGAATTCGCGTTCCCGGAGCTCATCGGGCAGATCAACACGATTTTCAGCGGCCAGTGCCAGGAAAAGGGGCTGACCTACAACTGCCGCATGGCCGGGGCCATCGCCGACTGCTATATCGGCGACAGCGTGAAGCTCCGCCAAGTGCTGATCAATATTTTGGGCAACGCGGTGAAATTCACGCGGCCGGGCGGGAGCGTCGATCTCCTCGTGGAAAAGCAGGCCTCCTTCGACGGCAAGACGACCTTGCGCTTCGTCATCAAGGACACCGGCGTAGGCATGAGCAAGGAATTCCTGCCCAAGCTCTTCGACACTTTCAGCCAGGAGGACAGCGGCGCAAGCAACAAGTACGGCAGCTCCGGCCTCGGCATGGCCATCACGAAAAATATCGTGGAGATGATGAACGGCACCATCGAGGTGGAAAGCGAGAAGGGCGTCGGCACCACCTTCACCGTCGCCGTCACACTCTTGGACTCCGACCGGAAGTTGTCCACGGAGGAGGAAGGTGACGAGGAAATCCGGCCGCAAGAAATGAGCGTCCTCGTGGTGGACGACGATCCCATTGTCTGCGAGCACGCCAAGCTGATGCTGGGGCAGGCTGGCATCGCTGCGGAGACGGTGCAGTCGGGCAAGGAAGCCTTGGAAATGGTCAAGCTGCGCCACGCCCGCAGGGAGCCGTACAACCTGATTGTCATGGACTGGCAGATGCCGGAGATGGACGGCGTAACGACGACAAAGGAAATCCGCAGCGTCATCGGCAACGAAAGCGCCATCATTCTCCTTTCGGCTTACAACTGGGACGACGTGACGGATGAGGCGCTGGCGGCAGGCGTGGACAGTTTCATCGCGAAACCCCTCTTCACCAGCAGTCTTTTGGAGGAATTCAAAAAGACCCTGAAAAAGCGGAGGGCGGCGACGCCCGCGGGAAAGAAAAAAGCCGACCTGAACGGGCGGCGGATCCTGCTGGCGGAGGACATGATCGTCAACGCGGAAATCATGATGCAGATTTTGAAAATGCGCGGCATGGAGCCGGAGCACGCGGAGAACGGCAAGATTGCCGTGGATATGTTCAGCGAGCATCCGGCGGGCTACTACGCCGCTATCCTGATGGATATGCGGATGCCGGAGATGGACGGCCTGACGGCGACCGCCACCATCCGCGCGCTGGACCGCCCCGACGCGAAAACCATCCCGATCATCGCGCTGACGGCCAACGCCTTCGACGAGGATGTGCAGCGCAGCTTGCAGGCGGGGCTCAACGCGCACCTGTCGAAGCCGGTGGATCCGGAGGCGCTGTTTGAAACATTGGAGACGATGATCGAAGCGTGAAAAGATTGTCTATTGACAAAGTATGATTTACCGTTTATACTTCCATCGACGGAAGAAAGCTGACCGAAAAAACGGAGGCTTCGGAAGACGCGGGCGCGTTTTCCGAAGCCCCTTTTTTGTTTTGCAAGCGAGGTGGTCTTATGCCTGCGGCGGAGACTTGGAACGAGGAACTGGAAAAGGAATTGACCTATGAGTGCCTGGGCGAGCCGGAGCGGCCCATCACCGAGGAGATGTGCTCCAACGCGGGGGCACGGTACGCGGCGGTATTCAGCAGAGCCGAGGACATGGTGAAGGCGGCGCTGGAAGTGAAGCGCCTGAATCGCGACGTGTTCTGCAAGCTGCCCTTCTGCGTGACCATCGAGGCGGAGGCCTTCGGCGCGGAGGTATCGCTGAATTCCTTGTACGGCGTCCCAGCGGTGGCGAAGTTCCGCTATGAGAAAGTGGAGGACATTCCCGCGCTGCCGGAGATGGATTTTTCCACGGGGCGCGTCCATCAGGTGCTGCGTGCGGCGACGATCCTGCGCGGCATGGGCGAGACGGTCATCCTGAACATCGAGGGGCCGTTCACTGTGTTGAGCCAGCTCGTGCCGTCGAAGCAAATCTATAAAGGGTTGTACCGGCAAAGGGAAAAGCTGCGGGAACTCAGCGCGTGGATCACGGCGCAGCTCGTCCGTTACGCAAAAGAGGCGGAACGTCACGGCGTGGACGTGCTTTCCTACGCCGATCCGACCGTGGCCGCCGATCTCATTTCGCCGAAGCTTTACACCGACCTTTGCGGCGAAATCTCCTATGAGGTCTTGAAAGCCGTAGAGAACGCGACGGAAAACGTAGTGCTGCATCTCTGCAACAAGACCTCGGTGGCGTTCCAAAAGGCGGGCTTCTGCACGATGGAGCGCATCGCGCCGAAACCGGGCCTGACTTACGGCGAGGCGCTGCTGGAAGCCATCAAGAGGCCGGATGTCCGCTGCATCGGCCACGGCTGCATCCAGCGCACCTATTGCCCGATGTCGAACGGGTGCATCTACAAGCTGACGCTGAAATAGGGAAAAGCCGTCCGACCTGTTTGTGATAATAGAAGTAATTTCCTACATAATTCGGCAAAAAACGGCGCTATAATCAAAACGGTAGATTCAAAAAAACCGTAAGATTCAAGGGAGGCGGCTCTTTTGCTGAAAAAGTCGGCTTTGGGACTGGCGATGTTTCTGCTCCTGGGGGTGAGCGCCGAGGCCTGCACGGTGATCGTGGTGACGAAGGGCGCGTCGGAGGACGGGAGCATGATGGTCTCCCACTCCAACGACGGGTACGACGGGGAGGTGAATCTCGCCTATGTGCCCGCGAAGGATTATCCGGCGGGCAGCATGCGCCCGGTATATGCTTCGGCGGCGGCGCTGGGCGCCATGCCGGAATACAACACTTACGACCAGCCGAACCTTGTCGCGCCGGAGCGCAGCGACGACTACGACTTCCCCGACAGGCCCCGCACGCGGGCGATTGGCTATATCCCCGAAGTCGAGCATACTTATGCTTATATGGACGCCGATTATGGCATAGTCAACGAGCACGGCCTGATGATGGGGGAATGCACTGATATGTCCGCGCATTTACCCGAAGTGCCGTTCAAGGAAGGCGGCGGGTTTTTTTACGCCTCCGAGCTCTCCCGCGTGGCTCTCGAACGCTGCAGGACCGCCCGGGAAGCCGTCGAGCTGATGGGCGCGCTGATTGACGAATACGGCCTCTGGGGCTCCGGTGAGACTTTGGCCGTCGCCGACAGGGAAGAGGCCTGGGTTTTCGAGATGCAGATGTCGCCGACGGGCAAAGGCGGCTTTTGGATCGCGGAAAAGATTCCCGACGGGGACTTTTTCATCGAGACGAGCCAGTTTCGGATTCGAGGCATCCGGGAGGGAGATCCGAACCAGATCTTCAATCCGAAGCTGCCGCAAATGCTGAAGGAAGCCGGCTGGGCTTCATACGACGGGGAAGGCCGCGTGGACTGGGTGAAATCGCTGCAGTCGCAGGAGTTCTATCATCCGTATTATTCCAAGCGCCGCGTCTGGCGGGGCATGAATCTCGTCGCGCCGTCGAAGAATCTTCCGGCCCGTGTCGGGGAATGGGACGAGACAACCTACCCGTTCTCGATCCGTCCCGACAAGAAGCTGAATGTCGAGGATATAGCGCGTATCCATCGCGACTATTATCAGGGCACCGAGTTTGACAAGTCGAAGAGCCCGCTGGCGGGCATGTACGGTTCGCCGTATCATTACGAGGCCGAGATAGGCGAGCGATCCCTCCTCTCATCGAATACCAGCTACACCCATATCGCGCAGGTCAATGACGCGCTCCCGTCTCCGGTGGTCTGGATGTCCATGAACACGCCCTATGAGAATCCTTTCATTCCCTTCGCCGTATCGGAGGTGCCGGAAGAATACCGCGCGCTGCGCGATACCTACGATTCAACGAAAATGTACTGGACCTCCAATGAAGTCATGGCGCTGACGCATGGCTATTTCAACATTATGTCGCCTATGGTTAGGAATGCGGTGGAGCGGTCGGAGGCAAATTCCGTGCGGTTGGTCAACGCCTCTGCGGGTCTCTCGAAGGAACAATTCGCCGAGG
>JAGAZS010000189.1 GCA_017939945.1 Schwartzia sp. (in: firmicutes) | reverse complement strand
GTGCTCATATTGTCGCGAAGTTCTTAGACGGGATGGATTGGATAATACGAAGAAGCTGCTCCGTATTGGCAACGTCGGTAAGACGACGCTTTCCGTCGGCAGCTTTCAATTTCAACTGCTTACAATTTGTAAGCAGTTGCTCTGCCCCCTCTTCATTCAAACGTTTCTTGAGAACTGCCCAATATGTACTGGCATGGCGAGCATCCGGCTGTTCCGTCAGTACGCTCACCACGTCCACGATGGAAAAATACCACTCTTCCTCGACTGCGTTCCAAGCGGTGCGTATGGGCTGATCTTCAAAAAGCTGCAAATTCTCCATGTCCATAAAATAATCCCTTTATCTCTTCGTAACTTGGTGCCAATAATATCCAATAATATATTAACATATTTTCATTCGACGCACGCAATAAAAAATCCTGCCGAAAGAACGATGAACATTTCGTTCTCTTCGGCAGGATTTTCCTTATGTGCACCGATAAAACACGTGCCCCTTCTTCGACGTCTTGAATATATACCGATCGGGGAACGCTTCGATAAGCTGCGGCAATTTATGAAAGCCGTAAGACCGCACGTCGAAGTCCGGCCTCGCGCGTTTGATGTAGCTGCCAGCCGCGCCGATGTTGACGTAGCCTTCGGCGTCCTGGTATTTGTCCCAGGCGAGCCTGAGCAGTGCGTGGACTTTTTTCATGGCGTTCTTCCCCGGCTGGCGCAGCTTCTCCTCGCCATTCTTCTGCGACTGTTTTTGCACGCCGCCCTTCACGTCCTCTTTCGCCGAGGCTTTTTCCTTTTCCGCGACGGGTTCCTCCGGCTCGTCGTTCAGATTTTCGAGATAGATGAAATCGTCGCAGCTGTTGCGGAAGGATTCCGGCGTCTTCAGTTCGCCGACGCCGATCACATAGACGCCGGACTCGTGGAGGTCGAGAGCCAGCGGCGTGTAGTCGCTGTCGCTGGCGACAATGACGAAGGCGTCGTAAATGCCGCGGTACAGAAGGTGCATCGCGTCGATGACGAGGGCTATGTCCGTGGCGTTCTTGCCCGTCACATAGTCGAACTGCTGCTCCGCTTTGATGGCGAGACGCTTCAGCTCCGGCTCCCAGTTCTTCAGCGTATCTTTTTTCCAGTTGCCGTAGGCGCGCTTGACGATGATGCGCCCGTGCAGGGAAACTTCCTCGATGACCGCTTCAAGCTTCGAGAGCTGCGTGTTGTCCGCGTCGACCAGCAGCACCATCTTTTGCAGGTTCATAAAACCGCTCCTATTTCACGCTCTCGCACGCGAGCCGCGCCACCGTCTCCGCCAAAGCGTTGATCGTGTATTCGTTGGGCATGGCCTCGACTGCGATTCCCAGATCTTTGCATGTATCCGCTGTAATCGGACCAATGGCGACGACTTTCGTCTTTTTGAACAGCGACGCGTCGCCGATGATCTTCACGAGGTTCCGCACTGTCGAACCGCTGGCGAAAGTCGCGAAGTCGATCTCCCCCGCCGCCAGCATCTTCTTTACCTCGGCGGGATCGACGTCGGCCTCTTTCGTTTCATAAACGGGCACCACGTCGACAATCGCGCCGTATTCGCGCAGGCTTTCCGGCAAAATCTCCCGCGCCTCCTGCGCGCGGGGAATCAGTACGCGCTCTCCCGGCGCCAGCTCGTTTTTCAGCGCCTCGATGACACCCTCGGCGCGGTATTCCTTCGGCACGATGTCCGCGAGGATTCCGTAGTTTTTCAGCCGATCCGCCGTCGCCTTTCCGATAGCGGCGAAATGCGCCGCCGTCAAATCCCGGGCGTCCTTGTTCGCGGCAAAAAGCCGGTCAAAGAACCGGTCGACGCCGTTGACGCTGGTGAAGATCAGCCAGTCGTAAGAAGCAATCAGACTGATGGCGGCGTCCACCGCCTCGTAATTGTCCGCCGGATCGTCGATACGAATCGCGGGCAGCTCGATAACTCTCGCGCCCATTGCTTCAAGCTTTTCCGTCATCTTCGAGGCCTGCGGGCGCGAGCGGGTGACCAGCACCGTCTTTCCGAACAGTGGGCGGTTTTCCAATGCGTCGAACCACGCAAGCTCCTTCCGCAGCTTCACCACGTTGCCGACAATGAAAATCGCGGGGGGCTTGATGCCGTTTCGCTTCACATCGTCCGCCGCACTGCCCAGCGTCGTGACCAGCGTCCGCTGCTCCGGTTTCGTGCCCCAGCGGATGACCGCCGCAGGCGTGTCCGCCGCGCGTCCGTTGTCGACCAGTTGTTTCGTGATATACGGAAGATTCTCGACGCCCATCAAAAACACGAGGGTGTCCGTCGCCGTCGCAAGCTTGTCCCAACGCATCGAAGACTCGACCTTCGTGGGATCCTCATGCCCCGTCACCACGGCGAACGAAGTTGCCACTGCGCGATGGGTGACCGGAATACCCGCATAGGCCGGCACGGAAATCGCCGAGGTCACGCCCGGAACGATCTCAAAAGGCACCCCCTGCGCTTTCAGCAGCAGCGCTTCCTCGCCGCCGCGCCCGAAGACAAAGGGGTCGCCGCCCTTCAGGCGCACGACGCATTTTCCTTCCTTCGCTTTGTCGGCCAGCAGTTGGTTGATGTCACCCTGCTTCATCGTGTGATTCGCGGAAGCCTTGCCCACATAAATCATTTCCGCGTCGTTCTTCGCCCACCGCAGGATACGGTCGTCGGCAAGACGGTCATAGACCACGACGTCGGCTTTCTTCAAACATTCGATTGCTTTCAGCGTAATCAGCCGATAATCTCCCGGTCCCGCGCCTACAAGAAACACCATTCCCGGCATACTGTTTCACTCTCCACCCAATAATCCTAATTCCTTCAATATTTCCGCGCCGCCCTCGCCGAGCAGCTTCTCGGCGAGATTCTCGCCGAGCTTCGCCGCGTCCCTGCGTGTTCCTTTCACATTGCCGCGATAGAAACGCTGCCCGTCCAGCGAAGCGATGACCGCCTCGACATTGAGGCCGTCGCCTTCCGCCGTCGCGTAGACGCCCACCGGCACCTGACAGCCGCCCTCGACCCTCGCGAGGAACGAGCGCTCCGCTTCCGTGCAGCATATCGTGTCGTCGTCGCGCAAGAACGCGAGCATATCCCGCGTTTCTTTGTCGTCCGCCCGCGTCTCGATGGCCAGCGCCCCTTGCCCGACCGCAGGCAGCACCATATCCCTCGGCAATACCTGCCGGATACGGTCGGCAAAGCCGAGCCGCTTCAGACCTGCGACGGCCAGCACGATCGCATCGTACTCGCCCTCGTCCAGCTTCCGGAGCCGCGTATTGACATTGCCGCGAAGATCGAGCATCGTGAGGTCGGGTCTCGCGCAAAGAAGCTGGGCCCGACGGCGAAGGCTCGACGTTCCGACCTTTGCCCCCTGCGGCAATTCCTCAAACGACGAAAAGCGGTTCGACACGAGGGCGTCCCCCGGATCAAGCCGCTTCGTAACCGCCGCTATAACGAGACCGTCCGGCACCTTCGCCGGCATGTCCTTCAGACTGTGCACGGCGAGATCGATATCGCCGGACAGCATTTCTTCCTCCAGTTCCTTCGTGAAAAGCCCTTTGCCGCCGATTTTCGCCAGCGGCACGTCGAGAATGCGGTCCCCCTTCGTCGTGACGCGTTTCTGCGTCACCGAAAGCTCCGGATACTGCTCCCGCAGCCGCCGTTCTATATAATCGGCCTGCCAAAGGGCCAGCTTACTCCCCCGCGTACCGATGACGATCTGATTCTTCACCGAGTGTTTCCGCCTCTCCTAAATAATCCAGCTTGAAAAGACGCTTCATCGCGTCCACATAAAAAGCCTCGCGCTCCGTGCCCGCCGCCGCGCTGATGGTCATCATCGGGAACCGAAGCAGCTTCCTGACGATCATCTTGGTCATTTGGTCTACCACTTTTTGCTCCGTCTCGTCCAGCGCGGGCAGCTTGCTCATCGCGCGGCGCATCTCCCGCCGACGGATCTTGTCCGCGCGCTGGGAAAGCCGCGCCATCAGCGGCTGGAACGACAGATATTGGAACTTGTCAAGAATCGAGACGACTTCCTCCTCGACAATGGCCTCCGCCTGATGCGCCTCTTTCTGGCGCTCCTCGCGATGCTCGTCCACGACTTCTTCCAGATCGTCGATATTGTAAACCGTGACGCCGTCGATTTCTCCCACGTCGGGGTCTACGTCTCTCGGCACCGCGATATCGAAAAACAGAAGCGGGCGTCCTTCCCGTTTCTTCATCGCGCGACGCGCCTCTTTCGGATGCACGACGTAATGCGGCGCACCCGTCGAAGTCACGACGATGCCGATTTCCTCGGCCTGCTCCAGCGCCATATCGAAGTCCACGGCCTGCCCGCCGAATTGCGCGGCGAGCTCCTCCGCTTTCTCCCGATGATGGTTCGCGATATAAATCTTTTTCACGCCGCGCCCCAAAAGGTTCTCGATGGTCAGCTCCGCCATGCGGCCCGCGCCGTAAATCAACGCGCTGGTCGACTCCAGATTGCCGCCGAAAATCTCCCGCGCCAGTTCCACCGCCGCGTAGCTGACCGAAACCGCGCTGAACGCAATCCGCGTCTCGGTGCGCACGCGTTTCCCGGTGGCAATGGCACGATGGAAAAGCGTATTCAGCACCGTCGAGGTCGTCCCGGCGTCATGCGCCATCGCGTAGGCGTCCTTGACTTGGCTCAAGATCTGCCCCTCGCCGATGACAAGCGAATCGAGGCTTGACGCGACGCGGAACAGATGGCGGATAGCGTCCTCGTGGACAAAGCAATAAAGGTACTCCTCCATGCTTTCGTCGATGCCCGTAAGCTCCGCCCAAAAGTCCTTCAGCGCCTCCACGCCGGTCTTGGCATTTTCCGCCACCGCATAAATCTCGCTGCGGTTGCAGGTGGAAAGCACCACCGCCTCGTTCACCGTCTCATAGCCCGCCAGCGTAATCAGCCCGCCGCGCACCCGCTCCTTTGGTATGGAAAAGCGCTCGCGAATTTCCACGGGCGCTGTTTTATGATTCAGCCCTACTGCAATCAACTGCATTTCTTACCAGTTCCTCTGCTTGATCTAACTTTCCTTCGCGCACCAGCGCCATGACGTCCGTCGACAGCGCCTTGCGCCAAAAATCGCGCCGTTCCTCGGCGGACGCAAAGCAATCCTTGATTTCCTCCCGAATCGGCACGAGCCGCTCCAACCAAGGCGCGTAAATGTCGCCCAACGATTCCAGATCGTTCCGCAGCTGGCGCGACAGTTCCGGGCACGCGCCGCCCGTCGACACGGTAAACAGCAAATCACCGCGCCGCACGCTGGCGGGCACGGTAAAATCGCTCAATTCCAAAGGCGGCGCCGCCATATTGACCATCGCGCCCATCGATTTCGCGGCCCATGCCGCCCGACGGTTCACGTCGGGATCGTCCGTCGCGCAAACGACAAAAGACGCCCCCTGAATCATGGACGCGGTGAAAGGCTCCTTGTACCATTTGATGCGGCCTGCCGCCACAAGATCCACGATGCCGTCAATCGCTTCCGGAGCGACGACGCGTATCAGCGCCCCTGCCTCCAGCATCGCTTCCGCACGATGCAGCGCGACTTGCCCGCCGCCGACAATACAGACGCGCTTTCCCGTCATCCAAAGCAGCGCCGGATATGAAGTCCTGTCTTTCATTTTTCTGGTGACCTCCGCGCAAGAATGGTCGAAAGATAATTCACCGGACTGTCCTTCCGCGCACGAATATCGTCAATGCGCTCCTCGTCCGGAAGGCCGCAACGGCTGACCATCACGGCATGATCGAGCATGGCGTTTTTCTCCAGAAGCGACGCCACTTCCGGGAAATTCCTGTAAACCTTCATCAAGACGACATTGTCAGAAACCGCAAGCACTTTCTCGATTTTCGCCGCGTCCGCCGTCGCCGGTATCACCGACAAGACGTCGTCGCCCTCGACAATCGGCCAGCCGAGATGGCTGCCCATCGCGACAAACGCCGGGATTCCGGGAATCGTCTCGATTTTTATGTCCTCCTTTTCCAAAAGGCGGAACACATAAATATAAGTGCTGAAAAACATCGCGTCGCCCAGCGTCAGGAACGCCACGTTTTTCCCCTCCGCGAGAAAACCGAGGATTTCCTCCTTGTTCTTCTGCCAGGCGGCGTCGTCTCCCGCGAAGCCTTTGACCATCGGGAACACCTGATAGACGATGCGCACATTCTCTTTCAAATACGGACGCGCAATATCGAGGGCAACGCTGCCTTCCTTTTTCTCCGTCTTCGGGGCAATGATAATATCCACTTTCTCAATCGCCTTGACCGCTTTCATCGTCAAGAGCTCGGGGTCGCCCGGCCCGACGCCGATCCCGTAAAACGTGCCTTTCATCTATATATGCTCCTCCCGATGCGAAAACATTATCAAATCCTGAACATTCTCGCCTATTGCTCACAAATAATCCTATACCGAACCGCAGGAATTGTCAATCACAAGGCATCAATCCAACGAAACAATCTTGTTCTTCAAGACATAAATCAACGCCTGCGTGCGGTCGTTGACGTTCAGCTTCCGGAAAATGTTCGTCAAATGATTCTTGACCGTCTTTTCGCTGACAAACAGCGCCTTGGCGATGTCCTGATTCGAGAAGCCTTTGGCGATGCAGGCCAATACGTCCATTTCCCGCGCCGTGAGGCGGTCGCCCCTGCCGTCGCGCCACATTTCCTTCGCTTTCGCCTTGACATCCGCGCCCTCGGACAAGCCGCCGAAAATCCGCTCGGCCAGCTTCGGATAGACGAACGTGCCGCCGCCCGCGACCACATGGACCGCCTTGATCAGCATGGTCGGCTCCACGTCCTTCAATATGTAGCCGAGCGCGCCGTTCCGCAGCATCTCCAGAACGTAACGGTCGCTGTCATGCACGGTCAGCGCGATGATGCGCGTCTTGACCCGCGCCGCGACAAGCTGCTTCGTCACCTCGATGCCGTTCAGTCCCGGCATGTTCAAATCGATCAGCAGGATGTCCGGCTGGAGCACCAGCGTCCGGGACAGCGCCTCTTGCCCTTCCGAAGCCTCGCCGACAACCTCCAGGTCGTCCTCGAAGTTCAGCACCCGTTTGATGCCTTGGCGCAAAAGCGCGTGATCGTCCGCAATCAGGATTTTGATTGCCATTGCCTACACCTCTTCTTTCAATTATTTGTATCTTCCACAATTTTCGCCGTCAGGAAAATCATGACCTCGGAATCCGTCTTGCTCGTCCGCACATTCCGGAAAAACACGCCGAGAATGGGAAGGTCTCCCAAGAACGGAATTTTCGACAACGTCTTGGACTCCTCGCTTCCGATCAGCCCGCCGATTACCATCGTCTCGCCGTCCCGAAGGCGCACCTCCGTGTCTGCGGAACGTTTGTTGAATCGGTAAGCCGCAAGATCGGGCACATAGAGCGGCGAGCTGACCTCCGTATGCACCTTCGCCGTGATGTCGCCATCCACGCCGACCCGCGGCGTGCAACGAAGAATAATGCCCGCTTCGCGATACGTCACCGAAGTCGTCGTGGTCGAATTCGTGACCGAAACGGTCTGTACCGGCACTTCGCCGCCGATATTGATGACGGCCTCGCGTCCCTGCAGCGTCGTGATGTTCGGACGCGCAAGCAGATTCGCCTTGCCGTCGGTAATCAGCGCATTGATTTTCGCGCCGTAGTAAAACTCGAAGGGATATCCTCCCGGGCCCCGGCCGAACCGGATAATGCCCGGAATCGAGCTTCCGCTGCCGTCCCAATGACGGCGTACCGTCTCATGGGGCACATCCTCGGTCACCGTCGTATAGGACCCGTCGGGATTCTGCACGGTCCGACGGCGCGTTTCGTACTCGGTTGTATAATCGGGATATTGCGGCACCCGCGACCATTCCCACTCGACGCCGAGTTCCTTGGCCGCGTTCTTGTCGATGGCGATAACCTTTGCTTCCAACGAAACCTGCGGCTGCGGCCTGTCAAGCGCCGCGATCAGCTTCTCCGCCGCCTTCGCCTCCGACGCCGTGCCGTAAAGCACGATGCTCCCTGTCGCCGGATCGGCGAGAATGCGTGAATCGTCATCCCGCCCGCTTCCCCGGCTTTCCCGGGTGACGGTACGTATCTCCGAACCGTTCTCCGTTTCCAGCCGCGTCCTGTCGGTTTCCCGAACGCGCCTTGCGCGGTCGTTGCCGCTGTCGTTGTCATAAGGCATCAGGGAAAGCGCCACCGCATGAGCGACAGTGTCGAGATCAGCGTAGCGAACCGGGAACACATAGGGACGGTAAAGTCCCTGCACGCCCGTCCGCGACGCCGTGATAATCGCCACGCCGCCCGTCTCCCCGAGGGAAAGGTCGTCCGCCGCCGCGATCATCGCAAAAGCTTCCTCCGGCTCCACCTCGTCAAGGTGAATCGTGATCGTGCCCTGCACCGAGTCGTCGAGCACAAGGCCGACGCCCCCAAGCTCGGCCACCGACGCCAGCACGGCGCGGACGTCCGCGTCCACGGCATGAAGCGTCACGGGTCTGGCATAAGCGGGACGGAGCGGCAATAGCACGAGCACGGCAAAGCACAGATACGCCAACGCCGCAAGACGCGCAAAAAAACGGAAAAATCCCGCAAGCCCGTCGGGCTGTTGCTCGTCCATATCCCACCTCCAACTGATACTCGTATTTTATTTTATGTTGCCCGCCGACAACGAAAGCTCGCGCTCCCCCGTCGGCGTCAAAACCGTCGCCGTTTTTTCCGTCAGGGAAACCAGCGTCACGCCGTCCTTTTCCTCGCCGGGCGCCAGCGAAACCTGACGATTGCCGACGGACAGGATAGCCCGCCCACCGGCTTCGGAAGAAACGACGCCGACGAGACGGATTTCCGGTTCCCTTGCCGGGGACGCTGCTTGCCGCGTTTCCTTCGGTTCCGGCTTTTGCGCCGGAGCCGTTTTTGCCGCTCTTGCCTGCTCCCGCGTCGGGTGCTCCGGCAGGAACGGGGAAACGAGCCGCCCTTCCCGCATCGGATGCTCGCGCACGACATGCAGATCTTTGTCTGTCTTTTCAGAAGCTGCGGAATCCGTAACTTCCGTATGCGGCTGCTCCACAACGGAAAGCTTCGCCGCGTCGCCCTGCGCGGGATAAAATTTGTAGCCCGTACCGAGAGCCAGACCGACCGCCGCGAAAACCGCAATGCAAAATGCCGCCGTCGGACGAATCACGCCTTCTTCGCCCTCGCTTTTTTCACTTCCGCAAGGCGCGGCCCCATGATGCGCTTGTATGCCTCGACGCCCGGCTGGTTGAACGCGTCGACGTCGGCAAATTCGCCCTCATAGGCAATAGACAGCGCCAGCATATACATCAATTCGCCGAGATGGTAGGCGTTCAGCGTCGGAAGAATGAAGCACGCACTGTACCGCCCGTTGGACGCCAGCGCCTCCTCATTCGAGACGCGGGCGACTTCCAGAGCCTCCGCCATCGTGACCCCGGCGATATCCGAAAGCTTCTGTGCTTCCGGGAACACGTCGGGAATCATGCAGTCCTCGGGCCAATCCGCGACACGGATGAACTGCACGATCTTGTTCAGCCGCCCTTCCTGATGCTGCTGTGTCTGGGCGTGCATATCGGTGGTGCCAACGGCAACCAGCGGCGTGCGCCCGTAATAAACCTTCTTGCCCTCGCGGTCTTCCTCTTTTCCGAGGGACTCGGCGAGAAGCTGGATATACCATTCGGACAGTGATTTCAGATAATCGCCGTAGGGCATCATGACCTCGATCTCGCGGCCGTGTTCCTTCGCCGCCGCGAATTTCAGCGCCGCGTTCAGCATCGCGGGATTCTTCATCAGCTCGTCGGTCTTGCAGGCCTCGTCCATATCCCGGGCGCCCTTCAGGAACGATTCGATATCGAAGCCGATGCAGGCCGCCAATGAAAGCCCGACGTCCGAGAACACCGAGAAACGTCCGCCCACGCCGTCCGGCACGCGGAAGGTGGGCCAGCCCTTTTCCGTCGCCAGCTTTTTCAACAGCGTCGGCTTTTCCTCATTCGGATCGGTGACCGCGACAACCTCCGTCTCCACATTGGCCGTTTTGGACAATTTGTCATAGATTACCATAAAATTCGACATCGTGTCGAGGGTGCCGCCGGATTTCGAAATCACGAGCAGCAGCACGCGAAGCGCGCGTTTCCTGTGGGTCTTCGCCACCTCCGCCTTGTGCGCGAGGTACTGCAAAAGATCCTTCGTGCGGCGCGCATCGATATTGTTGCCGCTGAAATAGACCTCGGGCCAGCCGCCGCGTTCCTCCGGCGTCATCGCGTTCCAGAATTCGCCGCAGCCCACGTCGAACAGCACCTTGTTTCCGAGGAACGAGCCGCCGATACCGAGGGAAACGACAATGTCGATGCGCCCCCTGACGCTCTCGCCGAACTTCTTCAGCTTTTCGATGTCGGCGGGGGAATTGAGGTTGCCGTCCTTCACATAGGGAAGCTGCGGGAAAAGCACCAGCTCCGGCGTCCCGTCCTTCGACAGGTGTCCGCGCACCTCGCCCGTCTCGCGCATGTGGCAGACCGCCTTGTGCGCCGCTTCCGTGTCGGGCAGCTCCGCCTGCGTGACCTTCCCTTCGCCGAAAAGGTTCGTAAAGTCAAACGTGAAGCCCGACGGCAATTTGATTTGATTGCCCATAGCTCTCCCTCTTTTCCTCTATTTCTTTTCCTGCAAAAGCGGACCGATCGTTTTTACCAGATATTTCATGAAGCGGTCACGGAGCTCCGTACGCTTCAGCGCCTGCTCCACCGTCGCCTCCAAAAATCCTTCCTTGTCGCCGATATCGTAGCGGCGCCCATAGAAATTGTACGCGTAGACCGCCTGTTGTCCTGCCAGTACGCGAATCGCGTCGGTCAGCTGGATCTCGCCGCCGCGCCCCGGCTGCGTTTTCTCGAGAATCGTGAAAATTTCCGGATCGAGGATATAGCGCCCCAGCACCGCCAACCGCGACGGCGCTTCTTCCTTCGCCGGCTTCTCGATCAG
>JAGAZS010000188.1 GCA_017939945.1 Schwartzia sp. (in: firmicutes) | reverse complement strand
GCGCGCCGTCGGGAGCCAGCTCCAGCAGAATCTCGGCGATAAATGAGGCGTAGGCCATCGCGACGAGGTCTGTCTCAAAATGCGGGAAACGATTCACGAGACGGCAGCCGCGGATGGTGTCGACGCGCTCGCCGGTGGTCAAGGTCAGCTCGACGGTCTGGAACATCTGCAGCCCGGCAGCCAGCGGACTTTTCGGCCTCCGCGAACCGAAAGCGGCGGCAGTGATTTTCCCGTGGTCACGCGAAAAAAGGCGAAGCATCTTGTCCGCCTCACCCCAGTTCCGCACGCTCAATACGATGGCTTCCGTCTGATACTGCGCCATGATTTCCTCAATCCTGTCCGAATCCGAGACTCTTCAAGATCGCGTCCCGGTTCCGCCAGTCCTTCCGCACCTTGACCCAAAGGTCGAGATAGACTTTGCTGCCGATCATCATTTCGATGTCAGGTCGCGCGAGACGACCGATTTCTTTCAGCATCGCGCCTTTATGTCCGATCACGATGCCCTTTTGGGAGTCGCGCTCGACGTAGATCGTGGCGCGGATATAAACGTCGTTGTTCGGGCGCGTTGTCATTTCGTCCACGTCCACGGCTATCGAATGGGGCACTTCGTCCCGCGTCAGCGAAAGCACCTTTTCGCGAACCAGCTCGGCGGCAATCAGTCGCTCCGGCTGGTCGGTGACCATATCCTCCGGGTAGTAGGCAGGGCCTTCCGGCAGATGCTTTTTTGCCTCGGAAAGCAGCGCGTCAAGATTTTCCTCCCCCAGCGCCGAGATTGGCACGACGGCTGCAAATTCCCTGTCTTTGCTGTAGGCCGCGATGATCGGCAGCAGCGCTTCCTTCGTCACCAGGTCGATCTTGTTCAATACGAGGATGACCGGCTTTTTCGTCTTTTCCAGCCGCTCCATGATGAAGCGCTCGCCGGGGCCCGGCTTTTCCGTCACGTCCACGACGAAAAAGATGGCGTCCACTTCCTTCAGCGTGTTTGTGATGGAGCGGTCCATGTATTCGCCGAGCTTTGACAGCGGCTTGTGGACGCCGGGGGTGTCCAGCAGGATGACCTGCGCGTCGGGTTGCGTCAGGATGCAGAGGATGCGCGTGCGCGTCGTCTGCGGCTTGTCCGACATGATGGCGATCTTTTGCCCGATCAGTTGATTGATCAGTGTCGATTTTCCGACGTTCGGCCTTCCGATGACCGCGATAAAGCCCGATTTATGCGGCGTCTTATCCATTCTGCTTTTCCTCCCGTGATATTCCCAGCGCATCCATGACCGTCCGCTGCTCCGCTTCCATTTCTTCCCGGTCTTCGTCCTCGATATGATCGTAGCCGAGAAGGTGCAGCATGCCGTGGACCGTCAGGAACGCCGCCTCGCGTTTCAGGCTGTGGCCGTATTCCTCAGCCTGTGCCGCTACGCGTTCGACGGACAATATCAAATCACCGAGGATTTCCGTTTCCGGTCCGCCCTCGACGGTCGGTTCTTCGCTTTCCGTCAGCGCGAAGGAAAGCACGTCTGTCGGACGGTCGACGCCCCGATATTCGCGGTTCAGTTTGTGGATGTGCTCG
>JAGAZS010000187.1 GCA_017939945.1 Schwartzia sp. (in: firmicutes) | reverse complement strand
CGTGGAAACGGCGGAACAGAAGCCCGTCAAGAAAGCTCCGGTCCGCTCCGAGCACATCGGCCGGAACGATCCCTGCCCCTGCGGCAGCGGCAAGAAGTATAAGAACTGTTGCGGGAAAGGGAAGTAAAAAGGAGGCGTTCACCATGAAGCGGAATCTGTTGATGTTTGCGGTTTTGCTCGTCAGCCTGCTTGCTTGTGCTGTTTGCGCGGCGCAAGAGAAGCCGCCCGTTCAACCCGGCGTTGGCGTGGTCATCATTGGCGGCGCTGATTTCACGACGGCGGATTTCCTCAAAGCGGCCAGCGAGCAGATGGGCGCGGAATATCAGCTGGGGCAGGAGCTGCAGCAAAAACTGGCGCTCTTCTGGTATGATAAAGGCTTTGTCGAGGACCAGACCAAGATGAGCAAGGATGAAATGATTGAGTTCGCGAAATACAGCGGGCTTAACCGGATTATTTACGTGACCACGGGAACGCCCGTAGTCGAAAATTCCCAAAATTTTCTCTCGGGAATGGTTATCCGCGCTTCGATGAATGCCCGCGTGATCGTCATGGAAGCGGACGGCACGATGGTGGATCTTTTCAGCGCTTCGCAGAACGGCGACTCCCGTGCCAGCGAGATGCGCGCCAAACGCGACTGCTTCAAGAAGGTCATGCGGGAAATCCGGCAGCATATTGAGGAAAACAAGGGCGGCACGAAAAAAGCCGCATAATCCAATCATACTATATAAGGAAGTGAATCGTCAGTGCTGGAAGAATGGAAGGCTCCAATAACGGCTTTGAAGGCAAAGCTGGGCGAAATGGGGTCGTCTCTTTGACGTCGCCCGCAAAGAGGAAAAGATTGCTGAACTAGAATACAAGATGGGCGCGCCCGATTTCTGGGACGACGCGGAGGCGGCGCAGGCCATCAATCAAGAGCTGGCCGACCTGAAGGGCGGCGTGGATACCTACAACGCGCTGGTCGCGAAGACCGACGACCTGATGACGCTCTGGGAAATGGGCATGGAGGAAAAGGACGAGGGCGTCGAGGCGGACGTAAAGGCGGAGTATGACGCGCTGAAGAACGATCTTCGCTCGCTGGAGCTGGAGCTTTTGCTTTCCGGCGAATATGACGCGAATAACGCGTATCTCGAACTTCATGCGGGCGCGGGCGGCACCGAGGCGCAGGACTGGACGCAGATGCTCCTTCGGATGTACGGGCGCTGGGCGGAGCGGCACGGATTTTCCGTCGAGACGCTGGACTTGCAGCCCGGCGACGAGGCCGGCGTCAAGTCCGTGATGCTGTTCGTCAAAGGCCATAACGCTTACGGATATCTGAAATCGGAAAAGGGCGTCCATCGCCTTGTACGTATTTCGCCCTTTGATTCCAATGCGCGCCGTCATACGTCCTTTTCGGCCTGCGACGTCATGCCGGAAATGGAGGACGCCAAGGAAGTCGAGATCGACATGGACGACGTCCGCGTCGATACTTACCGTTCCAGCGGCGCGGGCGGCCAGCACATCAACAAGACTTCGTCGGCGGTCCGCATGACGCACATGCCGACGGGCATCGTGGTCCAGTGCCAGAACGAGCGCTCGCAGATCCAGAATCGCGAGGTGTGCCTGCGGATGCTCCGCGCAAAACTCTTCGAACTGGAAGAAAAGAAAAAAGAGGAAGAGCGTGCGAAACTTGAAGGCGTCCAGCAGAAAATCGAGTGGGGCAGCCAGATCCGTTCCTATGTGTTCCAGCCTTATACGATGGTCAAGGATCATCGGACCGGAGAGGAAACGGGCAACGTGCAGGCGGTCATGGACGGCGAGCTCGATCCGTTCATCGAATCGTTCCTTGCGGCGAAAGCAAACCATCAATTTTAAATCGGAGGAATTGCCGTGAAAAAGTTCCTGATTATTGTCGGGCTGCTGATCGTGCTTGTTGTCGGCCTTTGCGAGACGTTCCTGCCGCGAATCGGCGCAGGCGCGCTGGAGCGGGCGCTGCGGGAATCCATGAAGACCGAAACGGTGACGGTCAATGCGCGGACGTTCCCGGCGTTTATGATGCTCTTCGGACGTATCGGGAATATCGACATCGAGACGGAAAAAGGGAAGCTCGGCGATCTTTGTGCGGAAAAGCTTTCGCTGCACGGCGAGGGTGTGAAGATGCCCTCCGACGCGCTGCTTAATCAGAATTTCGCGGTTACGGACGCCGACGTCTTGACGCTGGAAGGCGTCGTGACGGAACAGAATCTCGCGGATTTCCTGAACCAGCAGGTCGATCAGCTCAAGGACGCGAAAGTTTCCATCACAAAGGAAAAAGTCATCGCAGACGCGAAAATGGGATTTTCGGGGCTGACGGCTGACGTTCATGCCGAGGGCACGTTCTTCATCGAGGACAACACGATCTGCCTGCGGATGACGAATGTGACGGTCAAAAAACTCTTTTTCGGGCGGGATCTGACCGCGAATCTGATTGACAGGATCGATCTTTACGATTTCAACCAGCTCAATATGCCGGTGGAACTGGACGAGGCTATCCATGAGGACGGGCAGGTCCGTCTGAAGGCCAGCCGCCATCCGGGCAAGACCTACGGGGACGGCAGGAAAAAAAGCACGAAAGGTGAAAATAAATGAAGTTTCGCTATAATCGGCTGCTTTGTCTCGTGATTCTCGTCGGGCTTGTCGCGTCGCTGATAATCAATGTGCGCCGTCATGAGGTCGAGCAGCGGAACATGACCGTCGACTTCGCCATTGATTATGAGGCACTCCTGGAGCTGGCGGAGCAGGAAGGACTGCCTCCCGCGAAAGTGCTTGCCGACGCGAAGGAAGCGGGCTTTACGTCGCTGGCGGTCTACGAGCGCACGTTCAAGAAAATGAACCTCTCCGGCAAGGCCACCGCCGTGCCGGGCGCTTCGATACTGGAACGCTACGAGAGTGGCGCTCTGGCCAGCGCGGAATGGCGAGCGATGGTCGAGCGCGGTGAGATCGTCGGCACGGAAGTCTACGTTACCAGCCACGACCCGCTGACTTTTCGGGAAGTGAAAGAAGATTTGATCCGGCGCCTCGGCAAAGACCGCGTGCGCGCGTTTGTCGCGGACGGGCATGAGGCACTTGCGGTCAAGGCGCAGTACAAGTCCTTCGAGAAAATGCACCTCGGCATGCCGACGGACGAAATGCGTGCGGTCAACGAGGCGGGATTTTATGTGATTGCCCGTCCCACGAATTATGTCAAGGCGACAGACGAGGACGTGGCGGCGATGTTCCGCCGTCTCGACGGAATCCGCGTTTCGGAAATCGTTTTCTCCGACAAGCAGGCGCTTGGAGCCCCTAATGCGCTGGATGCGGTGGCAAAAGAATGCGCGGCGCGGAATCTCACGCTGGGCTTGATCGAGGCGCCGACGCAGCTCCAGTTCTACAAGCAGGAAGGGCTCCTGGAGCTGGCGAAGAAAATGGACTACCGGGCGGCGCGCCTTTACTCCATTCCGAAAGACGAAATGGAAAAAATCGCGCTTCCCACGGCCATCGAGCGATGGGTCAATACCGACGAGGAACGCAATATCCGCATCGATCTTGTGCGGATTTTCGAGAAACCTGCGCTGGGCAAGACTCTTTACGAAACCAATATGGAGTATTTCCGCGCAGTACATGACAAGCTGGCGGAACACGGATTTTCCTTCGGTCCGGCGACATGGTTCGAGCCCTTCGAGCCTTCGCCGATCCTGCGCGCGTTGGTGATGGTCGGCGTGGCGGCGGCGGGCGTGCTGTATTTGTCGCTTGCGCTGCCGTGGCTGAACCGCCGCCCGAAATATGAGCTGATGCTTTTCGCGGTGTGCGCAGTTGTCATGGCCGTTCCCGTCTTGATGGGGCACGGCGGAAAAATCCGCCTGCTGGCGTCGCTGGCCAGCGCGAATCTGTTCCCCGCCATTGCGATGCTTTGGGTACTGGACCGTATCAAGGATAGGGAACCGAATGACGAGTGGTCGCTTCCGCGCCTGATCGGTACGGCGGCGATTGCGCTCTGGATTACGGGCGCGTTGTCCTTTATCGGCGCGTCATATCTTTCCGGCTCGCTGTCCGACGTCGAGTATTTTTTGGAAGTCAATATTTTTCGGGGCATCAAGCTGACCTTTGTGCTGCCGCTGGTACTGGTGGCAATCGGCTTCATGCAGCGGTTCGATCTGTTTGGCGGCGCATTGACGGAAGGCGAGGACGCTTTGACGCAGATTCGCAGCCTAATGGACAGGACGATTACGGTGAAGATGCTGGCGGCGCTGTTCTTCGTGTTGATTGCCGGCGTCGTATTCATCGCGCGTTCCGGCCACAATATGGGAATGCCGGTCTCGGGATTGGAGATTCGTTTCCGTGCGTTTTTGGAGCAGGCCATGTACGCAAGGCCGCGCTCGAAAGAACTTCTGATCGGCCATCCGGCATTCATGCTGGCTGCGTTCGTTTGGGCGCGGAAATGGCCGTCGATCATATTTTTTGCGCTGGTAATGGCGGCGACGATCGGGCAGGGATCGATGGTGGAGACCTTCGCGCATATGCGGACGCCGATCATGATGTCCGTCGCGCGCGGCATCGGCGGT
>JAGAZS010000186.1 GCA_017939945.1 Schwartzia sp. (in: firmicutes) | reverse complement strand
ATAGCGACGGGCTTCTCGTGGACGCGGGCTCCGGGCTTGCGACCTTCGGCGTGCCGTCGAGCCCAGGCGTTACGAAGGCGGTGGCGCAGGACACGATCACCGTGCCGTACAACGACGTGGACGCGATTACAGCGGTGATGAACAAATACGGTTCGGAAATCGCCGCGATCATCGTGGAGCCGGTGGCGGGCAATATGGGCCTCGTGCTGCCGAAGCAGGGATATCTCGACACGCTCCGCAAACTGACGGAAAAACACGGCGCGCTCCTGATCTTTGATGAAGTGATGTGCGGCTTCCGCGCGTCGCTGGGCGGAGCGCAGGCGGCTTATGGCATAAAGCCCGACCTGACCTGCCTCGGCAAGATCATCGGCGGCGGTTTGCCCGTGGCGGCTTACGGCGGACGTAAAGACGTCATGAGCTTCGTTTCCCCGGCGGGGCCGGTCTATCAGGCGGGCACGCTCTCCGGAAATCCGCTGGCGATGACGGCGGGCATCGAAACTTTGAAAATCCTGACCGAGGAACCGGAGCCGGGCGAGCCGGACTATACGCGAAAGCTGTCCCTGAAAACAAAGACTGTCGTGCAGGGACTGGAGCAGCGCGCGAAGGCGGCGGGGATTCCCGTGCAGGTGCATCAGGCGGGCTCGATGTTCGGCATGTTCTTCAGCGCGAACGAGGTTTGCGACTATGCGACGGCGGCGGCGGCGGATCAGGAAGCGTTCAAGGTCTGGTTCCGCGCGATGCTGGAGGAAGGAATCTATCTCGCGCCGTCGCAGTTCGAGACGATCTTCATGAGCGGCGCGCATACCGACGCCGATATCGAAAAGACATTGGCGGCGGCGGAAAAAGGTTTTGCCGCGGTGAAAAAATACAGGCAGAGTTGAGAAAGGCGGTGGCTTTGTGAACAATTTCACTTATTGCGTGCCCACGGAAATCATTTTCGGGCGCGGCGCGGAAGAGCAGACGGCGGCGGCGGTCAAGCGGCACGGCGGGCGGCGCGTGCTTTTGGTATTCGGCGGCGGCAGCGCGAAAAAGAGCGGGCTGCTCGATACGATCGAGAAACAGCTTGATGCGGCGGATATTCGCTTCGAGGAATTCGGCGGCGCCCAGCCGAACCCGACGCTTTCCCATGCCCGGGAAGGCGTGAAACGCGCGGCGACCTTCGGCGCCGACATGATCCTCGCGGTGGGCGGCGGCAGCACTATCGACACGGCGAAGGCCATTGCCCACGGCGCGGCGAATCTCGATATCGACATCTGGGATTTTTGGAGCGGGAAGAAAAAGGTCGAGCGCACCCTGCCTGTCGGCGTGGTACTGACCATTGCCGCGGCGGGCAGCGAGACCAGCGACTCGGCGGTGCTGACAAATGAGGAAACGGGCAAGAAGGGCGGCCTCAACACGTCGATGAACCGTCCCGCCTTCGCAATCATGAATCCGGAGCTGACCTACACGATTCCCCGCGCGCAGCTGGCGGCGGGCATCGCGGATATCTTCATGCACACGCTGGACCGCTATATGACGCGTGAAACGGGCAACAATTTCACCGACCGCGTCGCGGAATCGCTGATGAAGAATGTGGTGCGCTTCGGTAAGAAGGCCATGACGAATCACCGCGACTACGAAGCCATGAGCGAACTGATGTGGTGCGGCAGCGTTTCACATACCGATTTCACGGGGCTCGGGCGCACGAAGGATTTCAGCGTGCACAAGCTGGCCCATGAACTCAGCGGCAAATACGGCGTGACGCACGGCGAGAGCCTGACGGTGATGTGGCCGGCCTGGGCGCGGGAAGTCTATCTCGACGCGCCGGAGCGTTTCGCCCAGTATGCGGAAAACGTCTGGGGCGCGACAGTCGGCACGACGGAGGAAAAAGCCCGCGCGGGCATCCGCGAGACCGAGGATTTTTGGCGTGGGCTGGGGCTTCCGCTGTCCTTCAACGAGATCGGCATCGGCGAATTGGACGAGGCGGCGATCGCGGCTCTCGCCGACAGCTGCACCGACGGCGGCAGGAAGACCGTCGGCGCTTTCCGCCCGATCGACAGGGAAACGGCGATAACCATTTATCGTCGTGCAAACCATTGAAGCGGGGAAACGGGCGGCGTTTCCTGCGTCGCCTTTTCTGCGGCGCGGCGTGCGTTCTTGCGTTGTGTTCTTTCATGGGCGAAACTGTCGCATGGGGCGAGGGGAGGCATTTTGCCGTGCAGGAACAAACTCGGCAGCTGCCGCGCTCGGCGCAGGTGGACAAGGTGCGGCTGACCTGGCCGCTGATTCCGGGCGCGGTGCGCTATCAGGTGGTGCTCTTGTCTGCGCCGGAGCATAAGCAGGAAAACGTCGTCTACGCGGAAACGGTTTCGGCGGCGGGAACGGAAATCCTGCTGGAAGCGCTTCACGGCACGCCTTTTGAGAAAACCTATTGGCAGGTCTGCGGCCTTCGTCTCGACGGGTCGCCTGTCGGCACTTTTTCCGCGCCGAAGCCGCTGGCCGAGGGCGAGCGCCGTCCCGTGGCGCCGCTGATCTTGTCTGAATACGCGGCTATGCCGGAGACGCCGATCTACCTCGTTTACGCGTGGGTGCCGGTGCAAAAGACCAGTTCCTATGAAGTCGAGGTCTGGCGCGAGGAGGTCGGCAGGCGGGAACGCGTGCGTCATTACTACACCTATGAGCCGGTGCTTTACGACGAGACGCCGCTTCTGAGGAAGGGCGAATATTCGTGGCGCGTCCGCGCCCTTGACGGCAACGGACGGAAGTGGAGCGACTGGTCGGAGCCGGATAATTTTTCCGTGCACGCGCCGGTGACGGTCGCGGCCCTCGGCGATAGCATCACCCACGGCGGAGGCGCGGTGATGACGCCGCCTTCCCGTGCGCTTTATTGTTGGGAAAGTTACGCGGGGCTGCCCGTCAAGAACCTCGGGCGGAGCGGCGACAGCACCGACGAATTGTTGTGGCGATTCGATAACGACGTGGCGCCGTTTGCACCGAAATATCTGGTAATCATGGGCGGCGTCAACGATTTTCGCGTGGGTACGCCCGCTCGCATCACGATCCAGAACCTGTCACGTCTTGCGGAAAAATGCCGCGCCTATGGCATCACGCCGGTTTTCGCAACGGCGACGCCCATCGCGCCGCGCCTGATGGACAAAGTTTGGGACATCGAGCCGGCGGCCTGGGGCTGGAAAGCCGAGCAGCGGGCCATCAACGTGTGGATTTTGGCGCAGCCGCACGCCGTGGACGTGGCGACGCCGCTGACCGACGAAAATGGCGAACTTTCCGCCGAACTGACCACCGACGGCCTGCATCCGGACGCCGAGGCGAAAAAAATCATCGGCGAACGGATCGGGAGCTACCTGAAGGAAAAGTTTGGACTGCAATAGAGCGAATACAAAAACGAAGGAGCCGCAAGCGTTTTGCTTGCGGCTCCTTCGTTATAGAAAGAAAGGGGGAATCTTGAAAACGGTCACTTGATGGCGATCTGGCGAGAAACTTCTGTCTTGTTCTGCTTCGGCAGATCGATTTTCAGTACGCCGTCCTTGAACTCGGCGGAGACTTTCGACTCGTCGATGCCGTCGATGTAGAAGGAGCGGGATACGCTGCCCGTGGAACGCTCGCGGCGGATGTAGTTGCCGCCGTCGTCCTTTTCGTCCTTCTGCTCTTCCTTCTTCGCCTCGATGGTCAGGTAGCTGTTCTCGTAGGAGAGAGAAATGTTTTCCTTCTTCATGCCCGGCAGCTCCGCCGTCAGCTCATACGCGCCATCGGTTTCCTTGACGTCCACGCGGAAGGACTGCGCGCCCCAGTTCGAGGCGAAGGGCTCCAGCCCGCCGTGGAAGAACGGCTCGTTGAACACATCGAAAATCTGGGAGAACGGATCCTCTCTCTTTGCCAAATCTTTCCTCGCGCTAAACGGTACCAGTCCAAACATAGTAATCAATCTCCTTTCCTTTATCCGACCCGCCTTTTGGGGGTTGCCTGTCTTTTTCCTGGGTTCCTTGGGATGTTTCCCTTGAACTTCCTTTGAACCTCTTTTCGATTATTATTATACATCAAAAAGTCAAAAAGTCAATAAATCAAAACGACAAATTTTAATTTTTTTTATGATCGTGAAAAACCTTGCAAATACAAGCGTCCCCGGAGATTTCCCCCGGGGACGCTTGTCGATTTCCAAAAATTATTTTTTGACTTTTCCTGCCGCTT
>JAGAZS010000185.1 GCA_017939945.1 Schwartzia sp. (in: firmicutes) | reverse complement strand
CTGCTGTGCGCCCCGTCCTTGTGTCAAGGCGTTTCTTCCGCGTCGGGACGGGGCATGAAATAATCCATCAGCTGCTTCATGAATGCGAAGGCGTCGGACTCCGGCTGCGCGGCCATCGCCGCCGGCATCGACGCGCCCTGCTGCGCCAAGAGAAACTGCATCATTTCCGGCAAATCCTCCGCCTGTTTGCCGTCGAGGACGTCAAAGGCAAGCTTGTGGAGCATGGTCGGCGCCAATTCCTTGCCTTCCTCCGTCGCCATCATCTCTTTGAAGCCGGCGAACAGCGTCTGGAGCTCATCGCTAAGCGCGGCAGGCTTCCCCTGCTCAACAAGGGTGCCCATCTGATGCAGCATGCGCCCCAGCGTGAACATCTGGTCCATGGCGAACCGCTGGCTTTCCAGCGTTGTGCCGAGCCCTTCCGCAAGCGTCGATTCCAGCGAAAACGACTGCTTCATGATACTGTCGATCAGTTTCTGGATCTGCGGGGAAATCTTCTCCATCACGTCTTCTTTCGTCGAAGCGATTTTCGACAGGAGATTCGCCACATCCGCGACGGAGTTTTGCAGGCTGACGTCCGTGCGCGGCGCAAACGGCGAAGACGCAGGCGTCCCCCGCCGCTGCACTCCTGTAGTCTGAGGTCCCTGCGGCCGCTCTATCGGACGTATGCCTGTCGGCATAGCCGTCGTTTCCATCGCCATGATTCTCCCCCCTGTCGTAGTGTTTGGTATTAGCCCTCCGTCATCGACCGCACCGGTTCGAATGACTTCCGGTGGATCGGACACGGGCCGTATTTTTCCAGCGCCTCGATGTGCTGCGCCGTGCCGTAGCCCTTGTGCTGCGCGAAGCCGTACTGCGGGTACTCGGCATCGTATTTCAGCATCATGCGGTCCCTTGTCACCTTCGCGATAATGGACGCCGCCGCGATGGAGGCCGACTTCGCGTCGCCCTTGATAATCGAAAGGGACGGCATCGGCAACTTCGCCAGCTCCACCGCGTCAATCAGCACCTTGTCCGGCTTCGGGTCGAGATTCAGGATTGACTCATACATGCCGTTCATCGTCGCCTGATATATATTCACGCGGTCAATAGTCTTCGCGTCCACGATTGAGACGCGGACCGCAACCGCTTTTTCCAGGATCTCATCATATAGCTGCTCGCGCTTTTTCGGCGAAACTTTCTTGGAATCGTTGAGTCCCGGCAGGAAAAGCCCGAAGGGCAAGATTACCGCCGCCACGACCACCGGTCCCGCCAACGGCCCACGGCCCGCCTCGTCAACGCCCGCCACAGTTTTCGCGCCTTCGGCCCGCGCCGCGTACTCGTAAGCGTAAAGCGCATCGATTCTCGCCCGCTCCGCCTGTTCGCGGCGATAGCGCTTCGCGAGCCTTTGGACGCCCGCCCGAGCGTCCGCCTCGCACGCCGCTACAAAATCTTCCGACGGCACGCCCGAGAACAGGGTTGTCTCTATATCTTTCAGTTTCAATTCCGCCGCGTTCATTCGGTTCCGACCTCATTTTCGTCTTTCGGCGTCTCCGGCGCGTCGTCGAAGGTCACGCGCCCCAGCCGCCCGCCGCGAAGATCCGACAGCAAAAGCCGCTGCACCTTTTCCGCGTCGAGCAGCCCGCCCTTCAAAAGGCAGCCGCGATGCTTTCCGATATGTTCCAAAAGCGTTTCCGCGTCGGTCTGCATTTCTTCTTTCGTCAGGCGATAACGCTCTGCCAGCTTTTCCGGGCAGTGCACCGACAGCCACTCCAGAAGCCGTTTGACTGCCGCCTCGACGTCATAAACCTCGTCGCTGACCGAGCCCACAAAAGCGAGCCGCATGCCCACCGTCGGGTCCTCGAACTTCGGCCATAGGATGCCCGGCATATCGAGAAGCTCCAGATTTTTCCCGACGCGAATCCATTGCTTGTCCCGCGTGACGCCGGGACGGTCCTCGACTTTCGCCTTCGCCGCACCCGCCAGGCGATTGATCAACGACGATTTGCCGACGTTCGGGATGCCCAGCACCATCGCCCGCGCCGCCCGGGGCTTCGCCCCTTTCGCGACCAGCTTGTGGGTTTTCGGCTTCGCCAACGCCTCGGCTTTTTGAACCAATGCTTTCAGTCCCGTCCCCGAAAGGGAATCGATTGCCGCAGCCGAAAGCCCTTGCGAGCGGAAATAGGCAATCCATTGTTTCGTCTGCG
>JAGAZS010000184.1 GCA_017939945.1 Schwartzia sp. (in: firmicutes) | reverse complement strand
GGGCATCGGCACCTTCGAGGGCCTGAACGGCGAGATGATCGTACTGGACGGCGTAGTATACCAAGCGTTGGGCGACGGGCGCGTGATTGTCGCTCCCGATAACACGATTATTCCCTACGCTACCGTGACGTATTTTGACGCGGATATTGCCGTCGAGCTGAAAAACGTGAAGAACAAGGCGGATTTTGAACAAGCCTTGAACAAGGCGGTTCACAAGCACGGGGCGAACAGCTTTTACATGGTGAAGCTTCCGGCGGAATTTTCCTCCGTCCTGTTCCGCAGCGAATACGGCAGCAAGGAGCCGTATCCCACCTTGGTAGAGGCGCTCAAGGGCAAGCAGACTGAATTTACCGAGAAAAACATCAAAGGCACATTGGTGGGACTCTATTGCCCAAGCTATATGGGAGAATTGAACTCCGTCGGCTGGCACTTCCATTTCATTTCGGACGACAAGCAAAAGGGCGGGCATATTCTGGAGCTTTCCCTGAAAGAAGGTACGGCGCAGCTCGACAAAACGGACAAATTCACCATGATTCTGCATGACGACAAGAAATTCCAGGAAATCAATCTCGCCAAGGATATGAAGGAAGACATCCGGAGCGCGGAGCAGGACACCAAGGGCAAGCTCAATCAGTGAAGCCGCGCGACAAAACTACGGGAGCCGACGCGAATGCGCCGGCTCTTCCATCTATATAGGAATAAGGAACTGACGTTATGAAGAAAAAAATCGCCGTGCGGATCGAGCTGATCGATTTGGTGAAAGCCGTCACCATTTTTTTGGTGATTTTGGGGCACACGACGCCCAATGGAGCGACGCCGCTGTACCGGCGCATCCTGTATTCCTTCCACATGCCGCTCTTCTTTTTCCTGGCGGGGCTGTCCATCCGTCCGGAGCCGATCACGGGGCGGGAGGGCTGGCAGTCGTTCCTGCGGAAAAACACGCTGGCGCTTGTCGTCCCCTATTTGATCTGGGGGCTGATTTACGCGCCGTTCTCCTTCGACCGGTTTCCGCAGCTTTTCTACGCGTCATGGAGAACGCTGACCGCCATGGGAACCCTGACGTCGCTTTGGTATTTGCCGGCGCTGTTTACGGCGCGCATTTTGGTGCAGGCGTTGATTTCGTGGTGCGGCGCAGCCAATCCCGACAGGATTCGCGCATGGTGCGCCTATGGGGCGGCCCCGATGCTCGTGATCGGGTTTCTTTGCCCGTCGTTGGAACTCGGCTACCCTTGGTGCCTGAACGTCGCCTTTGTCGCGGCTGGCTTTATCCTGCTGGGGATTGCGCTCCGCCAGAAAAGCCTGCTTTTCGCGCAGGAAACGGGGACGAAACTGGGCGCGGCGTTCGTTTTCGCGTCCGTGCTGTTTTATCTCGGATCCGCAGGGCGGGGGGACGCCTTGGAGCTGTCCCTCATGTGCGACGGCAGATACGGCAATCTGTTTTGGTTTTTGCTGAACAGCGTTTCCGGCTCCATGACCGTAATCTGCTTTTGCATGATTCTGGCCCGGATCGCCCGGGAGGGGGCGCGGCCTTTCAGCGTGTCGGCAGTCTCCTGCATCGGGGCGCACACCATGGGCATATTCCTGATCCACAAGAATCTTGTGTTTCAGTTGATTCTTCCGTGGGTTAGAAGTTTTATCCCCGATATGGAATTTTTCACGGCCTTTTTAGCGAGCTGCGCCGCTCTCCCGGCAAGCCTCTGGCTTTGCCTACTAATCGAGCGCTATGTCCCGCAGATCCTTGGGCAATTCCCCCGGTATGACGCATGAAGGGGCGGATGGGTTCAGACAAAAATGGAATTTTTCGAGATTCACCAAAAAATTTTTTCAAACGTGTCAATTTTGAGACGGCTGATTTGTTATAATAAACGAGAGGCTAAAAATCACTTTTGAAGGAGGTTTTCAAATGGCAGCAATCAACGAAGCAAAACTGACGAGGGAACAAATCCTGAAGGCGATGGCCTGCGAGACCCCCGAAGAGCTGATGAAGCTGGCGAAGGCCGGGGGCTACGAACTGACGAAAGAAGAGGCGGAGGCGTACATAGCGGAGCTTTCCGACTTCGAACTGGACGGGGAAACCTTGGCGCAAGCGGCAGGGGGCTCCTGCTACGGCAATACGTCTTGCGATGGCAACGAAACCAATCCCGCCCACCCCAAGTCCTGCTTCACGGGCGATTCCGAGGTGGCCGTGCCGGGCGGCGTGAAGCGCATCATGGATTTGGAGGTCGGCGACGAAGTGATTACGCTGGATGCGGCCGGGAAGGAAATCGTCGGCATCGTGACGGAAGTTATGACGCCGAGGGAGGAGGAAATCGTCGAGGTCTCTTTCTCGAGCCGCGCGGTATGGCGCACCACGGCAAGCCAGACCTTGTATCTGGGCCATGAGAAAAATATCATGGTGAAGGACGCGAAAGGAACGACGGCGCTGCTCCGGGATGGCGGAACCGTCACGGTAACGG
>JAGAZS010000183.1 GCA_017939945.1 Schwartzia sp. (in: firmicutes) | reverse complement strand
TTCCCTGCGCAGCTCCAACGGCTGTCTGCCGGACACGTTGACCTTCTGCTCGAAAAAGCTCGGCATGGAGAAAAAAGTCGCGATGTTCTCCGTTCCCGTAGGCATCCAGTTCAATATGATGGGCAGCGGGAGCTACGTCGTCATGCTGGCGATCCTCCTTCGGCTGACGGTCGGCCTGACCGTGGATGCGGAATTCCTGCTCTCATTCTTTTTCGCCGTGCTGCTGTTGGCATTCACCTTCCCCAGCGTGCCGGGCGCGACAATCCTCGTCATGGCCTCCGTCTTCGGCATGGCCGGGGTTCCCGCGTCGGCGGTCACGCTCTTCATCGGCATCGATCCGCTGATAGACGGGTTCCGGACTGTGGCCAACGTTGCCGGAAATATTGTATCTTCCCTCCTGCTGGCGCGGACAGAGGGAAAAGTGGACGAAAAGATATACGGCGCGGATTGAAGGAAAGCGCTGCTTATAGGGAGCGTCTTGCGCGTCGCTGGCGGTCTATATATGCAAAAAAAAGCCCGAAGGCTTTCCCAAAGATTGAATTATAAATCGGTATGCTTATTGGCTACTGCTGTTGCTTGAATCGTAGCCCTCAACACTTCGAGCATAGAATCGACGGCGGCTGGATTATCCGCAACTCTGGCTTCGGCGATTTTTCTTTCGAGGTGTTTTTTGAGGCAAAGCAGCGCTACTCGCGCGTTTTTGTCTACGACCATGTACTCGCCGATACACCGGCCCAGTTCATCCTCGTCAAGATGGCGTTGCGGGAATTCTGAAATTATGTCATATCCGTTCGGGACTTGATCGACTTGAAGAGCGCGGGCATAGATGGTTTTATCCGCATAGTAGATTGCAGTTAAGAGCATAGGGAATCCTCCATGAGTGACGTGACATATTTATATTATACCAAAAAGAGCTGCTTGGAGAAAGTGTCATATCATTGACGGAGTCCGGAATCAGCGTAGTGTGGACGTTAATACAAGTACCCTTTCCTTTAGGTAAAAAAATCTGTCGTGGCACATTTCTGCAAAGCGTTGTGGGAGTAATAAAAGCAAGATTATATAAAAATTCAAAGTACAAATTTTTTACTGTGATTTTTTGTGCATGTGAGCGGCGACGCGATTCGGCAGGAGAATGGCAGTCACATCGATGTAGGCACATGGAACGCAATCTTCGCCTTCGGACATAAAATGGACAAAAAAGGGGGCTGCCTATGGCATACGATTCTCATAGCGCTGGCGGACATCGAAGGCAGCCTTGTAACGATGTCCGTTGATTCATACGACAATATGCGAGAGGAGCGTCGGAAACGGCGCTTCTTTTTCTTTTGCAGGAAATCAGAAGAAAAATTTATGCGTCCGTCAAAATTTGTCGTGATTTTATGATATGTTGGTGATATAATAAAAATATATTGTATGAGCAATAAAAAATACAAAAATATTCCTGCCGGGACACCAAAATGGAATTTGGAATTGCTATAAGGACAAAGGAAGGAGGGATTGCATGGGCGAGGATATGGTGCGGAAGCTGCAAAGGAAATGCCGCATCAAGCTGCGGGTGCTTCGGGAGAAGCCGCGTTTCGTTCTGGGGTATGTCATGGACGCGCTTTTTACATGGGTGCTTGGTTTGACCATTGCTATTCTCGGCTTGGTGTTGTTTCCTGCGCTTGCGCCTTCGGGGGCGGTATCCGGCGTCAAGCTGCCGCCGCTTTCGGAGATGGTGAATGTTGACAAAGCAGGACAGGTTGTGAGCGAACTGATTGAAAAGATGCGTCAGTTCAGTTGGTCCGGGTTTATGCGTTTTTTGAAGGAGGATGTCCCCGGCGATCTGAAACGACTTTTTGTGGGTTTGTGCGAGCTCGTCAAAAGGTGGCGTGAACTCCTTGAGCAGTTTGTGGCTCTGCTGCTCGCCCCACGAAAGATTTTGGAACGGATGCATGCGTTTTGGGAACGACACAAGGTGAAGATCAAGGCGGTGGCGACGAAAGCGCTGGGCGTCGCGATATCGTTCCTGCTGTTCAGGCTTCTGATGTATGTCGGCCCCTATCTCGATTTTCCTATATTGACGATATGGGGCGTCAACGCGGGCTTTTTCGTCCTGCAATGGTGTATCGCGCTCATTTCGCCGTCGATCGCCCGGAATCTTCGCATGAAGTTAGGGGAAGTGTGGATGGCGAAAAAGAAGAAGAAACTCCATGCGGCCGGTGAAACCTTTATCGCGAATGTCCGCGACGCAATGGAGTCGAACAGGAAAGCAGCGGAAGACGGATACGAATATGATGTGGGAGGGACAGACAATGAAAAAGAAGGTCAAGATTCCGGCGGAGGTCTTGGAGCAGTTGGAGGAGCACCATCCGCAAATGGCGGAGGAGGTTAGGCGACGGATGGATGATAAAGGACGTATCGAGGTTTCGGACAGCCGTGTGCGAAGTGCAATCGTTGAGTAAATGCATTCAGTTTCCAAGCCGATTGCCCCACAAAATGCCCCACAGACACAAAAAAGAACAGG
>JAGAZS010000182.1 GCA_017939945.1 Schwartzia sp. (in: firmicutes) | reverse complement strand
TATCCAGAATTTCACGGACGTGGACGACAAAATTATCCGCACGGCGAATGAGAGGGGCGTGACCTGGAAGGACGTGGCGGATCGATATATCGGCGCGTATTTCGAAGTGATGGACGAGCTGAACGTGCGCCGCGCCGACGTCTACCCGCGGGTGTCGGAGACGATACCGGAGATTATCGAAATGGTGCAGGGGCTTGTGGACAAAGGCTTCGCTTATGAACTGGAAGGCGACGTCTATTACAGTGTCGAAGCTTTCGAGGATTACGGAAAGCTCAGCGGGCGCAATCTCGACGATATGATGGCGGGCGCGCGGGTCGAGGTGGACGCGCGGAAAAAGAATCCGATGGATTTCGCGCTTTGGAAGGCCGCGAAGCCGGGCGAGCCGTATTGGGAAAGCCCGTGGGGAAAAGGGCGTCCCGGCTGGCATATCGAATGCTCGACGATGTCGTTGAAGTATCTCGGCAAGACCTTTGACTTCCACGGCGGCGGCAGTGACTTGATTTTCCCGCACCATGAGAATGAGATTGCCCAGTCGCAGGCGTATTGCGGCGGCTCGGACTGTTTCGCCCGGTATTGGGTGCACAACGGATTTATCACGATCCACAATGAGAAGATGAGTAAGTCGCTGAACAACTTCTTTACGGTGGCGGATATTCTCGAAAAATATCCGGGGGAGGTCGTGCGGTTCTTCATTTTGCAGACGCATTACCGCAGTCCTCTGGATTTCAGCGACGAACGCCTGAAGGACGCGCAGGCCAGCCTTTCGCGGCTTGCGAATGCGAAGGATAATCTGGAGTCCCTTTCCGCGCGGGAAGGGGATGCGGACACGGCGGCGGAGCTTGCGGCATCCGCGGAAAAGTCGCGCGAGGCCTTTTACGACGCGATGGAGGACGATTTCAATACCGCGCTGGCCATCAGCCATTTGTTTGCCGTGGCAAAGGACGTCAATGTCTATTACAACGACGTCGTGAATCACGGGAAGGCTTTTGACGCGAAGAATTTTGAGCGTGTCCGGGCGGCTTTTGAAGACATGACGGAGATTATCGGCATTTTGGAGAAAGCGGCGGTAAAGAGCGACGAGGACGCGGAAATCGACGCTCTGGTCGAGGAACGATTGGCGGCGCGCAAGGCGAAGAACTGGGCGCGGGCGGACGAAATCCGTGACAGCCTGAAAGCGCGCGGCATTGTCCTGGAGGATTCTGCGGCGGGCACGCGGTGGAAGCGCGCATGAGATTCAAAGACCGTCAGAGAATCGCGGCGTCGGTTTTCGAGCTGGACGAAGCGGGCGAGCTGAAGCAGAAATATGAAGAAGTCGACGCGGGAGAAATACACCCGCTGGTGCTGGCTTTCGTCGGAGACGCGGTTTTTCATCTTTTCGTGCGGAAGCGGCTCCTGTCTTATACGCAGACGCAGGTCAATATCCTGAATGATTTCAGCGCGAAAATCGTCTCGGCGGTTGGGCAGGCGCGCGCTTACGCGGAAATTGAGCCGATGCTGACCGAGGAGGAAAAGGAAATCTTCCGGCGGGGGCGGAACGCGCAGAGCCGTACGCCCCGCGCTTCGACGGTGCAGGAATACCATATCAGTACGGGATTCGAGACCCTTTTGGGAACCCTGTATTTGAAAAATGAAACGGTCCGCTTGCGGGAAATCTCTGAGGCGGCGTTTCGGGCAATCGCGAAGGAAATGGCGGCAAACAAGCCGTAAAAGGAGGGCAATATGATTCAGGTAACGCTTTTGGAACATACGCCGGAGCCGGAGCGCGTCATCGCCATGTCGGCGTGGCTTTGCTATTCGCCGTCCGGGGCGGCGGAGCTGTCGGAGAAGATGACGCCTGAGACCGTGGAAAAGATGGTCAAGATGCTGGTCGAGATGGGGCACGCCTCTACGCTGGAGCATGTGTCCTTCACGTTTGGAATCGAGGGCGTGTCGCGGACGCTGACCCATCAGCTCGTACGCCATCGGATCGCGTCCTATTCCCAGCAGTCCCAGCGGTATGTCGCGGCTCATGATTTCGCCTATGTCACGCCGCCGTCGATTGCCGAAAAGCCGGAGGCGAAGGAGAAATTCGACGCGCTGATGAAAGAAATCCGGGCGGCTTACGATATGTTCACGGAAATGGGCGTGCCGAAAGAGGACGCGCGCTATGTGCTGGCAAACGCGGCGGAGACGAAAATCGTCGTGACGATGAACGCGCGCTCGCTGCTGCACTTCTTCAATCTGCGCTGCTGCAACCGGGCGCAGTGGGAAATCCGCGAACTTGCCTATAAAATGCTGGCGGAGGTCAAGAAGGTCGCGCCGCTGCTGTTCAAGAACGCGGGGGCGACCTGCGTGCAGACGGGGCGCTGTCCCGAAGGTAAGATGACCTGCGGGAAATTCAATGAAATGATGAAACTCCGCGAGGAATGAAATGGAGAAAAAGAAAAGACCCGTCGGAAATGAGAAGGGCAGGGGCGAGGGCAAAGCGCCGCGACCGTCGGTTAAGGCGCCGCGTCCCATTCCAGAGAAGAGCGTTTCGTTGCCGGAAGACGTCGTCGTCGGGCGCAATGCGGTGACGGAAGCTTTGAAAAGCGGACGCACCGTCAATCGCCTGCTCGTCGCCGATCAGGACGGGCAGGGCTCGGTTCGTGAGATTATCCGGATCGCGCGGGAGAACGGGGCGATAGTCGAAATGGGCGCGCGAAGCCAGATTGAGGCTATCGCTCGCGGTTTTCGCCATCAGGGCGTGCTGGCCTATACATCTCCGGTGGATTATACGTCGTTGGACGAACTTTTGGAGTCGGCGGGAAAAAAGAGCGATTCCCCGTTCCTGCTTTTGCTCGACGAACTGGAGGACCCGCATAATCTCGGCGCGATCCTGCGTACGGCGGACGCCGTCGGCGTAGACGGGGTACTGATCCCGAGACGGCGGAGCTGCCCGTTATCCGCAACGGTGGCGAAGACTTCCGCCGGGGCGGTGGAATATGTGCCTGTGGCGCGGATCGGGAATATTGCGCAGACCATAAAGGATTTGAAAAAGGAAGGCTTTTGGATTATCGGGGCCGATATGGACGGGACGGTGGATTATTTCGACGCCGATCTGACCGGGGCGACGGTGCTTGTCGTCGGGAACGAGGGACGAGGCATTTCCCGTCTCGTGCGCGAAAGCTGCGACATTCTCGTGCGGATTCCGATGCTCGGGAAAATCAATTCGTTGAATGTATCGGTGGCGGGCGCGGTATTGATGTACGAGTCGCTCCGCCAGCGGGAAAAGAAAGGCAAGCCATGAAAAAAGCGGCGGAAAAGGTCTTATGCTATCGGTTTGACGCGGAAATGTTTGAAGCGGTGCGCGCCGTCATGCGAAAGCTCGGCGTCGAGTGTCGCGCATTGCCGGAGGAAAGCTGGCGGGAAAAAGTCGGCTTCCTGCTCGGGCTGCGAGGATTCAAGCCGGCGCCGCAGGATGACGCGACGGAATTCGATTTTCCTGAGCCGGTCATGGTGATCGATCATATCAAGGGCAAGAGACTCGACCAGCTGCTGGCGGCGATGAAGGAGGCGGAAATCCCGCCAATCCGGTACAAAGCGGTGGTGACGCCGTTCAATACACTATGGACGCTCCGGCGTCTTTGCGAGACGATGAAAAAAGAGCATGCGTATATGATGACGGAAGGGGCGAAAAACGATGACGGCAAAGCGTGACGGGCGCTGGGACGACGAGAAATTGCCCGTATCGACGAAGCAGGAGACGCTTTCCGTGCCGGACGAGCCGGAAGAAGATGAATCGTCTTCCGAAGGACGTCGCTGGCGCTGGGCGCTTTTGGCACTGGTGTTTTTTGTCGCACTGGGCGGCGGTTTTCTCGGTGCAGGCTATCTGCACGACAAATCCCAGGAGGCAAAGAATGACCGGATCCAGCAGGAATTGATTTTCGCGAAACAGGAGGAGAGCCTTCGTAAGCAGGAGGCGGCCATCCGCGAGCAGCGCGAGGCACTGGAGCGGGAAAAGAAGGCGCTGGAGGCGCGCCAGCGTGAGCTGGAGGCGCAGGCTGACCGTGCGGCGGGACGCAACGAGCAAATGGACCAGGCGGAGCGCAACAAATCTTCCGTCCGCAAGGTTTGGGAAGAAGTCACGGGCAAGGATAAGGAGCGCAAGAGACAGCAGGAGGAAAACGAGAATATCCAGACCCGCTCCAAACGAGACGTGGAGGAGATCAATCGCTCTATCGACGAGGCGGCGGAAACGCTCAAAATGCTGAATACGAAGCTCGCCGAAATCGAAGAGATGCGCCGGAAGGCTGAGGATATGAAAGATAAGGCAATGAAGACTTACGAAGAGCACGAGGAAACGGTGCAAAAAATCCTGCGCTTTTTCGAGAGCGCGATGGATATGATCGGCTCGTTGTCGACAAAAGGGTAACATAATTAAAAAGCGCGGTTATGAATTGCATTTTTTGCAGCGTGCCGCGCTGTTTTTTTGGAGGGATAGGAAATGCTCAAAAAATGGTTTTTGCTCTTATGCGCGATGGCTCTTGTTCTCTCTGTCGGCTGCGGCAAGGAACCGGCGAAGCAGGATGCGCCCGTGCAAAAAGGCGCGAAGCCGGCGCTTGCTGTCGGGCTGATGCCCGACACGGATTCGGTGCCGTTCATTGTTGCGCGGGAAAAGGGGTATTTTGCCGAGGAGGGCGTCGAGGTGACGCTTCACCCGTTCAAGAGTGCGATGGATCGCGATGCGGCCTTGCAAAGCGGGCAGCTTGACGGCGCGGTTTCCGATTTGCTCGCGGCGGCATTTGCCAAGGCGGGCGGATTCGACGTTCGCGTCACGTCCTCGACGGACGGCGCCTATCAAATGATCGCAGGCAAGGGGAACGAAGCGAAGGACGTCCATTCATTGGCGGGGGCGGACATCGCCGTCTCCCGAAACACGATTATCGAGTATGTGACCGACCGGATTCTCCGGGAAAACGGCATGGCCTCGGACGCGTTGCAGAAGGTTTCGATTCCGCAGATTCCCGCGCGTCTCGAAATGCTGCAAAACGGGAAGCTGCCTGCCGCGACGCTGCCGGAGCCGATGGCGAGCATTGCCGTGGCAAACGGCTGCAAATTCCTGACCGGGTCAGGCGAGCTTGGCATCAATCCAGGCGTCATGCTGTTTTCCGCAAAGGCTGCGGAGGAGAAGAAGGAGTCGCTGAAGGCGATGTATCGCGCGTACAACAAGGCGGTTGAGTATTTGAAGAAGACGCCGCGGGAGGAATATATCAGGATGGTCGTGGAAAAAAGCGGCTTCCCCGCCGCGGCGAAGGACGCGCTGCAGTTGCCCGATTACCGCGCCGTCGCACTGCCGAAGGAGAGCGACGTGACGGAGGTCATGCGCTGGCTGAAAGAGAAAGATTTGATCAAGCAGGAGTACACCTATCAAAATCTTGTCGTCGGAGATTTCCTGCCGTGATTCGCGTCTCGAACCTGTCGGCGTATTACGATACGGCAAATGGGCGGAGCATGGCGCTGGAGGAGATGAATCTGCATGTGCCGAAGGGCGGCACCTGTGCGATCATCGGACCGTCCGGCTGCGGGAAATCGACGCTGCTGCGGATTCTTTCGGGCATCGCTTTCAATTATGAAGGCGAAGTTCTTGTCGCGGATGCGCCCGTCAATCCGAAAGCTCTTTCCGTCGGTTTCATCCCGCAGAATTACGGCCTGCTTCCGTGGAAAACCGTGCGGGACAATATTCGCCTTTCGTGGAAGGTAAAGCATCCCGAATCGCCGGTTCCGGAAGGCGAGGAAACCATGCTGGCGCGTCTCGGGATTGGCGAAGAGCTTCTGGAGCGTTTCCCCCGTGAGCTTTCGGGCGGGCAGCAGCAGCGGGCGAGCCTCG
>JAGAZS010000181.1 GCA_017939945.1 Schwartzia sp. (in: firmicutes) | reverse complement strand
TGTCAAACGCCATTCGTATTTGCCCCTCTTTCTTTAAATGGTGTCGTTTGTTTTGAATTATACGATATAGTTTTAAATGAGTCAATATAGTCTTATTTTAAACAAACAGTCTGTTAGGCAAATTAAGAGGAAGGATGATGACATGAATGCCTTCTGAAATTGTGCATGGATTTTTTTGGAAAAATTTACGCCTGTTATAGATTTTTTTGTTGCGGGAGATTTTCATTTATTACGCATTCTGCCGAAGTTCCTTTACTGGCGCGGCATTTTGGGATTCATGGCAACCGGCTTTTATATTGAAAATCCGCAAATCATAAGGAATAATTATTCTGAACATTATCAGAAGCTGAAAATGAAAACAGTGCGTTTTCCTCTGTGCCGCAAGGAATGCAGCGGATTGGGAGAAGGAGGGCGAATTTGAATATACCCATAGGGGTATTCGTATTGTAAAGGAGAATCTTTTCAGATATAATACAGGAAAGTTTTTATAGGCGGTTTGTCGCCTGGTTTGCAAAACAATTTCATAAGACGTTCATGGGAAAGGGAAACAGGTGAAAAACCTGTGCTGTCCCGCAGCTGTAAGGGGAGCGAACGCCGGAGATGTCACTGGGAAACCGGGAAGATCGGCGGGAGCGTTTGAACCGAGCCAGAAAACCTGCCTGTGAACGTTATGCGTTTGACTCGCGGGGACGAGAAGACGGATGGAGCAGCGTGCGCTTTTTTTGCGTGCGGAAAGCCCGTCGTATTCTCGCTTGCGGGACGCCGACGGGCTTGTTTTTATGTGGTAGGCGATTTGGGCAATTTTTTTCGCTTATCATTTATTACCAAAAAAATATTTTGAACAGGGGGAAAGAACTCTATGCACAAATCATTCAAGAAGCTCAAGAAATCCGCTGCCGTGTTGGTAGCGGGCCTTATCACCTGCGGCCTGATTGCGGGCTGCGGCGGTGGCGGCGGCGACAAGAAGGCGGATTCCGGCAAGGCGAAGGTGCTGACCTTTGGCTGCCAGATGTATTCCGACGGTCTGATCGATCCGTCCCTGCAGACCAACACTGCCTGGAACTGCAGCCGCTTCGGCGTCGGCCAGACGCTGTTCCGCTTTGACGACAACGTCAAGGCTGTCCCGCAGCTGGCGGAGTCCGCTACGCCCAGCGACGGCAACAAGACCTGGACATTCAAGCTGAAGAAGGGCATCAAGTTCAGCAACGGCACCGAAATGACGGCCACCAAGGTCAAGGAATATCTGGACTGGATTCGTGAAGAAGGCAAGAAGGGCTCCACCAACCCGACCAAGTTCCTGGACGCCGAGGCGGAGGTCATTGCTGACGACGCGGCCGGCACCGTTACCATCAAGTCCAAGAAGGCTTATGCCGATATGCCGGCAAGCCTGGCCGACCCGGCGATGGTCATCCTCGACGTCAAAGGCTCTACCAACATGAAGACCGCCCCGGTCGGCACCGGCCCGTACATGGTCAAGAGCTTCAAGGATCAGGTCGGCTACGAGATGGTGGCCAACCCCCATTACTGGAACGGCAAGCCGCCGTATGACGAGGTCAAGATCCTGTTCATGGGCGACGCTTCCGCCAAGGCGAACGCGCTTCGCGCCGGTCAGATCGACCTAGCCGAGAATATCATGAACGTCGCGGATCTGAAAGCCATGCAGGAAGACAAGAAGTTCACGGTGGAGATTACCGCCGGTACCCGCTGCGGCTTCAGCTGGATGAACATGAAGGAAGGCCACCCGCTGGCCAACAAGGCGCTGCGTCAGGCTGTGCTGAAGGCCATCGACTACAAGGCCATCTGCAAGTCCAACACGATTGGCAACCTGTACAGCCCGGGTCCGTCGGTCATCCCGAGCTCTTTGGGACAGGGCTTCGACAAACTGAAGAATCCGTATGAATACGATCCGGAAGGCGCCAAGAAGATCCTGGACGACGCCGGCATCAAGGATACGGACGGCGACGGCATCCGCGAGCTGAACGGGCAGAATATCCAGCTTCGCTACATTTCCTATGCGAACCGTCTGCTGAACGACTTCTCCGACGCGCACACCCAGTACCTGAAGGCAATCGGCATCGGCGTGAAGAGCGAGTACGGCAGCTCGGACGACCAGTGGACGAAGCTGGTGGCCGGCGACTACGACCTCAACAACAACAACTGGAATACCATGATTGCCGGTTCCAATACCTCTTACATGGGCAACTGGTGGAGCAAGAACAAGGACAATTACTGCGGCTACAAGAGCGACGCCTATGACGCGGCTTATGAAGAGCTGCAGACCACCATGGATCCGAAGCGGTACACCGAGCTGATGATCACGCTGCAGCAGACTCTGATCGATGACGCGGCGGTTCTGGTGGACGGCTATTACAACAGCTGCATCGTCTACAACACCGAAAAGGTTGGCAAGGCTCACATTTATCCGCTGGATTATTACTGGATTACCGACGAGATCAAACCGGCCGGTGCGAAGTAATACGCCTGCAAGCAACATATAAGAAACTGCAAGGGGATACGGTATTCCGTATCCCTTTGTAGAATTATTTGAAGACTCCTATGATGGGGAGAGAAGACAATGAATAAGAACCAAATTGTTTCCAGATTGCTGCAAATGCTGATCGTGCTGATCGGTATCAGCTTTATTACGTTTTTATTGACGTATCTGTCGCCGGGCGACCCGGCGCGAAATATCTATACGCATGCCGGCGTCATGCCCACTTCGGAAATGATTGAAGAGATGCGCGTGAAGCTGGGGCTGAACAAGCCGTTTTTTACCCAGTATGTGGATTGGGTCTTGGGCTGCCTGCAGGGCAATTTCGGCGATTCCTTCATGCTGAACAAGCCGGTGGCGGAACTCTTGATGGACCGCCTGTGGCCGACTTTGAAACTTACACTGGCCGCCACTGTACTCATGCTTTTATTCTCGGTTCCTCTGGGCGTGCTTTCCGCCGTGAACCACAACAAACCTATCGACTATATCGTGCGCGCCGTCACTTTCTTCGGCGTATCCATCCCGAACTACTGGCTGGGCCTGATGCTGATCCTGATTTTCTGCGTCAAGATGGGCCTCCTGCCGGTGGTCTCTTCCGCCGGCGATTTTGAGTCGCTGATCCTTCCGGCGGTGACGCTGGCCGTTGCCATTACGGCGAAATACACGCGTCAGGTCCGCACGGCGGTGCTGGAAGAGCTTCATTCGGATTATGTGATCGGAGCCCGCGCCCGTGGCGTCTCGGAAAACCAGATCCTTTGGCGCAACGTGCTTCCCAACTCTCTGCTGCCGCTGATCACAATGCTGGGCCTGTCCGTCGGTTCCCTTCTGGGCGGCACCAGCGTCGTCGAGATTATTTTTTCGTATCCGGGACTTGGAAATCTCGCGGTATCGGCCATCATGTCCGCCGATTATTTTTTGGTCCAGGGCTATGTGCTGTGGGTTTCCGTCATCTATATGCTGATCAACCTGATTGTGGATATTTCCTACAATTATGTGGATCCCCGCATGCGGCTGAGGAGGTAAGCGTATGGATACGACGACAAAGAACAAGTTTTTGAGCAACAGGGGTTTCGTCCTGTTCTCTGTATTGGCAATTATCATTATACTGATTGCTGTTTTTGCTCCGGTGCTTTCCGGCGGCATCGATCCGACGGCCGGCGATCTGAAGGACGCCATTATGGCGCCGGATGCAACGCACATCTGCGGTACGGACAAGATGGGCCGGGATATTTATTCCCGTGTGCTGTACGGCGCCCGTATCTCGCTCGTTTCCACGTTTATTTTGGTGGCGTTGGTTTTCGTGATCGGTACGGCGCTCGGCGTGATCTCCGGCTACTTCGGCGGCTGGGTGGACGCCGTGATCATGCGCATCGCCGATATGATGATCGCTTTTCCGGGTCTTGTTTTGGCCATTGCCGTAGCCGGTATGCTGGGCGCCAGCATGCGCAACGCGATTATCGCTATCGCGATCGTGACATGGCCCAAGTACGCGCGTATGGCGCGCTCGCTGGTGCTGAAGATTCGCCACACGGATTTCGTGTATGCGGCAATCGTCACCGGATCCAGCACATGGCGGATGCTTTGGAAGTATATGCTGCCGAATACGATCACGACGCTGGTCATCACGGCGGCGACGGATATCGGCGGCATGATGATGGAGCTTTCGGCGCTGTCCTTCCTCGGCTTCGGCGCGCAGCCGCCGACGCCGGAATGGGGCGCCATGCTGAACGAGGGTCGAGACTTCATGCAGTCGGCCCCCTGGATGATGATCTATCCGGGTTTTGCAATCTTTATCACGGTCGTGGTCTTCAATATGCTCGGCGATAATCTCCGGGATATTTTGGATCCGCGGGAAGAGTAGGGGGGAATATCATGTCATTATTGGATATCAAGGATGTAGATATTTCCTACGGCAAGAACCTTACGGTAAAGAAAGTCAACATGAGCCTTGAGAAAGGCGAGATTTGCAGCATCGTCGGCGAGTCCGGCAGCGGCAAGACTACGGTAATCCGCGCGGCTATGGGACTGCTTCCCGGAGGGGGCAGGGTTTCCGCCGGCAGCATCACTTACGACGGCATGGATTTGTTGGGATTGACCCACGAGCAATGGCGCGAGCTGCGCGGCCATGATATCTCCATGATCTTTCAGGACAGCGGCGCCATGATGAACCAGACGCGGCTGATCGGCGACAGCTATGTGGAATATATCCGCACTCATGAGGACATCTCGAAAGAGGACGCATGGGCGAAGGGCGTCGAGATGATTGAGCGGATGCGGCTCCCGGACGGCGACCGCATCATGCGGTCTTATCCGTTCCAGCTTTCCGGCGGCCAGCGCCAGCGCGTCGGCATCGCCATGGGTATGACCTACCAGCCGAAGCTACTGTTGGCCGACGAACCGACCTCGGCGCTCGACGTGACGACGCAGGCGCAGATTGTCCGCCAGTTCATGGAGCTTCGCGACGAGTACGGCACCAGCATTATTATTGTCACACACAACCTCGGCGTAGCCGCTTATATGGGCGACAAGATCGTGGTCATGAAGCACGGCGAGGTCGTCGACCGGGGCGAACGCGAGTATATACTCCACGAGTCGACCAATCCGTACACGAAGCTGCTGCTGGACGCGGTGCCGACCTTGGGAGGTAGACGCTATGTTTGATGAAAAGGATTTGCTGATTGAGGCGCGGCATGTGACCCGTCGGTTTCCCACCAACGACGGCCGCCTGCTGACCGCCTGCAACGACGTCAATCTGAAATTTTATAAAGGAAAGACGCTGGGCATCGTGGGAGAGTCCGGCTGCGGCAAGAGTACCTTCATGCGGTTCCTGGTCTGGCTCGATACCCCGACGGAGGGCGAGATTTTCTTCCACGGCAAGGACATTACGAAGATGAAGGGCGCGGAGCTGCACGAAAACCGCCAGCATATCCAGATGGTCTTCCAGGACCCGTCCACGTCCTTCAATCCCAAGATGAAGATCAAGGAGATTGTTTGCGAGCCGCTGCTGAACTATAACCGCATCAGCAGCTCCGAGGTGGACGCGAAAGCGAGGGAGCTGCTGGAAATGGTGGAGCTTCCGGGGGACTTCGCGGACCGGGATCCGCATAACATGTCCGGCGGCCAGCGCCAGCGCGTGGCCATTGCGAGAGCCATCGCCCTGGAGCCGGAGTTCATCGTCATGGACGAGGCCACCAGCGCGCTGGACGTTTCCGTGCAGAAAACGGTCATCGAACTGATCACGCGCCTGCAGCGGGAGAAGAACATCGCCATCGGCTTTATCGCTCACGACTTGGGTCTGATCGAATCTTTTGCCCATCAGGTGGCGGTCATGTACCTCGGCAATATCGTCGAGGTCATGCCGGGCGAGGGCCTTTCCGATATCTGCTGCCATCCGTATTCCAGGGCGCTGTTGAATTCCGTCTTCGACCTCAAGATGGACTTTTCCCAGAAAATCAAGGCGATCGAGGGCGAGCCGCCCAGCCCGCTGGATTTGCCGCCGGGCTGTCCGTTCAGCAACCGCTGCCCGGATTGCGTCGACGCCTGCCATAATACAAAGCCGACGCTGAAGGAAATCGCGCCGGGCCATTTGGTGGCCTGCCACTGTTGTGCAGGGTAAGAGAATAATAGCCCTCCCCTTTGGGGAGGGGGGACCGCGAAGCGGTGGGTGAGGTTTCGCGGCGTGTTTGCGTTAGTCGCGACATTGCAAAACCTCATCCGTCAGCCCTGCGGGCTG
>JAGAZS010000180.1 GCA_017939945.1 Schwartzia sp. (in: firmicutes) | reverse complement strand
TAAGGGACTGGCGGGTAGGCGTGCGCAAGCGCCGTCATGCGGCGGTAAGAGAGGAGGGCAGGGAATAGGGCGAAGGTTCCTTCTTGACATTCGCCTTTTCTTTCATTATTATATGGATAGTGAAACAAACGGAAAACCTTCGGCAGGGGCTTCCGACCCGCATAAGACCGTCGAGGTTTTCCAAAACCCCATTTTGAGGCCTGTGGCAGCAAGGCTTCCCAGCCACATCGTATGAACACTTAGCGAACGCACGCGAAGCGGGCGCGAGCTTAGTGAGAATACATACAGAGTAGTATTGCATGCAGCCTATTACCGCTTGCGGTGTTGAAATCCTCAAAAAAAGAACCGTTGCAAGATTTTATTCCTGCAACGGTTCTTTTTTTGTGACGCAAGACTTGCGCCAACGGCGCACATCCGCTGGCGCTCATCATTCCCGCGCCGACGATATAACGCCGGCGTATTGTTTTTTTATGAAAACAGCGGGCGTTTTCCGCTCAAAGATGGTATGATAGAGAAAACCGGAACGGGAGGTATGGACATTGCGAAGAAAAGAGCGGGAGATTACGGAGAAAAGCGAGATTTTCGACGTCTTGGCGCGATGCGATACGGTGCGGATCGGCATGCAGGGGGAGAGGTTCCCTTATGTCGTCCCCGTTTCGTTTGGCATGGAAGTCGTGGATGAGAAGGCCGTCGTGTATTTCCATTGCGCGAAAGAGGGACGAAAGCTCGACCTTTTACGGGCGCATCCTGACGTCTGCGTGGAAGGCGACGTCTTCATCAGGACCGAGAAAACGGCGCACGGCATCACGGCGCGCTACGAGAGCGTCATCGGCTTCGGGCGGTGCGGCTTTTTGGAGGACGAAGGGGAAATCAAGCGCGCGCTTCAATTGCTGAACGATCACTACGGCTACCCCGATTACGCATTGGAAAACTGCAAAGCCCTGTCCCATGTGCTCGTCGGGAAGATTGTTTTGGAAGAGATCACGGGAAAACGGAATCTTCCGTAGCTGTTTCCCAACATATTTTCCTCTATAAAAAGTTTTAGCCGGAGACCATACCATAGCGGTCTCCGGCTTTTTTGTGTCCGGCAGGAATTTTCAGGCGTTACGGCTTCGCGATGATTTCCCCGACGGCGACCAGCGCCGCTTCGCCGTGGATGGCGATTCGCCCGTTGCCGGTCAGGCGGCAGAGAAGGCGCCCGCCCCGCTTTGACGCCTGATAGGCGTGGATTTCCGTCTTGCCCGTGACTTCGGCCCAGTACGGAGCAATCTGGCAATGGGCCGAGCCGCAGACGGGGTCCTCGGGAATGGCGAGCTTCGGGAAGAAGCTCCGGGATACGCAGTCGTATTCCGTGCCGGGTGCGGTGATGTTTTGCCCCCTGCCGTCCAGTTTCAGGAGCAGCGATTGATCCGGCGGCGTCATGCGCCGAATTTCTTCCTCGTCGGCAAAGACGCAGAGGAGATCGTCTCCCAGGAGCGCCTTGACAGGGCGGACGCCGAAGGCCGCTTCCATATCGTCCGTGACCGGAACTTCCCGCTGCGGACAGACCGGAAAATCCATTTCGTACTGTTCGCCTTTCCGGGTAACGGACAATGTGCCGCTCCGTGTGAAAAACCGTACGCTGTCCTTTTCCTTCTCGTAATAGTTCAGCATCACGAAAGACGAGGCCAGCGTCGCGTGGCCGCACAGATCGACCTCCGTTCCCGGCGTGAACCAGCGCAGGCGCCAGCCGTCCCCTTCCCGGACGAGGAACGCCGTTTCTGAAAGATTGTTTTCCGCAGCCAACTTCTGCATGAATTCCTCGGGGAGCGGCGCGTCCGTCACGCAGACTGCCGCCGGGTTGCCCGAAAAAGGTTTGTCCGTGAACGCGTCGACGATATACTGCTTCATGTGATTTCCCTCCGTTGTTGTTGCATTGGATTCCCGCGCAAAACGCCCCATCGGGGAAGGCCAGGTACGTCAGAACATGAACGCTACGCTGACGCCGCCTGTTACGCCCTGTTTCTTTCCTGCGAAGCCCGCAACGTTCAGGTCGAGGCTCCACGGGCTGTTTTTGTCCGGCTTCATTGTCGCGCCGAGCTCCAGCCTTGCTATGCCGCCTTTTATGTCCGCGCTGCGGATGGCGAGGCCGTCTACCGTGCCTGTTGCTTCTCCGCCGAATTCGTGCTCGTAGGCTACGCCGCCGCTGCTGATAATTTGTGTGCCGCCGTGCATTCTATTAACATCGCCCTGACCGCCTCCACCTCCGGAGACGCCGCCGTTAATGACCTGCGTGCCGCGCAGAGTCCCGATAGATCCATTGCCGCCGGAGGCCCATTCGCCCGTGCCGCCTTCGACGACCTACGTGCCGCCCATCACTTCTTGGCGCGATTCCCTTTCTCCCAGGCCGACGGTGAGTTTCTGCTTCAGGGACTGTCTGCGGGATTTCTTC
>JAGAZS010000019.1 GCA_017939945.1 Schwartzia sp. (in: firmicutes) | reverse complement strand
GTGGCGAAAGCGCCCGTCGCCACACCGCCGTCATAGCGGATAACGACATTGCCCTCCGCCGTCATCTGCCCCGTTTTCATGTTGTATTCGACCTTATCCGCGTTCAACTCCGACGGCGCGCCCGGCTGTCCCGCCCCGGGTTTTCCGTTCTCCGTATTTTTTGTGTCCGATTTCCCTGCCTCTGTTTTCGCGGGGTCCGCTTGTCCGGCCGCGGCTTGCCCTGCTTCCGTTTTCCCCTCCTCCGGAGCCGCCAACGCAATCGCCGAAGTGAACAGGCAAGCCGCCGCAAACAACGATACCCACCCGGGGATGATCCTGAAAATCCTCATTTTTTCTTCGCCCCTTTTTTATCCTGCTCCTTGACAGCATGAGCATGGCCTGTCGCCATGAACTCCTGGAATTTGTTCCAGGTCTCGATGCGGTCCGCTTCCAGATACATGCCCGGCTGAGAAACTCGCGCTTCCCCGCTCGCAATCAATCGATCCTTTCCCGAGACCCATTCCAGTTCTTTGCTCGTCAGTTTTGTTTCATCCGTCATCGTCGCCACAACGCCGCCCTTGAGCTTTACGTTTCTCGTCTTGCTGTCGTAGCTGCCTTCCGGCGCCGTCAGCGTAAGCACCTTTCCGTCCGGGAAATAGTATTTCCCTTTCGCGTCCTTGAACTTAGTCGCCTGCGTCTTCACATCCATCGACGTGGAGGACGTCGTAAGCTCCCAAAGCAGCTTGCCTCCGATTTCCTCCCGGATGGTATTTTCCCCGTATTCCATCTCCCGCGTCTTCGCCGCATCCGATTTCGCAGGCGGCGCGTCGGGAATGGAAAACACCGTCCACGCGGCCAAGGCTGCAAAGGCGACGATAACCGCCCCTATCCCAATGAGCTTTTTACGCTCCATCCCGTTTTTCCTCCAAAGACTTGACCGTATGATGCTTGATATGCTGCTCCTCCGGCGGCGTGTTCCAACGGTGCTGGAACCACAGCCATTGCGTCGGATTCTCCCGAATCACGCGCTCCAAGATTCGCGTGGTTTTCACCGTAAGCTCGTACAGGTCTTTGTCCGTATCTCCGTGATCCTCATAGTGCATCGGCTCGCCGAGCCAAACCTTGTGCTTGCCGTCGGGCTGCCGGAGAATAAAGGCCGGCACCACCGGCGCCCCGAATTTTTTCGCGAACACCGCCGGCCCCAGCGGCGTCGAAGCCGTCTTCCCCAAAAAGTCGATAAACGCGCCGCCCGGCCCCGCGTCCTGATCGGCGAGGAACCCCAAGAGTTTTCCGGCCTTCAGCGCCCGCGCCGCCGCGAAAAGCTCGCTGGTCCCCCGCGAAAAGACTTCCATGCCGATGGTCGCCCGAAGGTCGTCGATCACGCGGGTATATTGCTCGTTCGGCTGTTTTTTCGCGATGGCCGTCGCCGGAATGCCCGTCAGCAGGAACGCCGCCGAAAGCCATTCCCAGGTACCGATATGCGCCGTGAAAATCACGACGCCCTTTCCTTCCGCCACCGCGGACTCGATGTATTCCCGATTCTCGAACGAAATATATTGATCGATATTGTTCCGGTTCAGATTCGGCATATATAAGATTTCCAATATATTGCGTCCGAGATTGATGAACGAGCGCCGCACCGTTTCCCGCGCCTCGGCCTCCGATACGGAAAGCCCTTCCATCATTTGCCGCACCGCGCGTTCCCGTTGTTTTTTGATGAGCCTGTAATACAGGATACCCATTCCCTTGCCCAATGTCAATAGAAAGGAATGGGGAAGCAAGCAGACGATGCGGGAAAGCATCATCAGCGTATGATAAATCATGAAGATGTCTCCTCGTTAGGAAATATACGGTGCCGCCACTTCCTCGAAGCGGCCTTGGGCGCGAAGGATGCGCTCCACGGTCTCGCGCACCGCGCCGTGGCCGCCCGCGTGCGCCGTCACAAGCCG
>JAGAZS010000179.1 GCA_017939945.1 Schwartzia sp. (in: firmicutes) | reverse complement strand
TTTTATGATTACAAAGTTTTCTTCATAAATATATAGCATCATATATAGCATCGCGCATCGGATTATTGTAATACGATTCGCATTCCTGAAAGCCGCATTTTTTTGTACAGGCTGTTTGCTTCAATAAGCGCCGTCCCGGCGCAATCAACGCGACAGGCCCAAAATCAAAAGCCCCAACAGCCCGAATACCACGCCCGCGCAGCAAAACACGCGGACGACTTTCGTCTCTTTCCAGCCTTTAAGCTCGTAATGATGATGAATCGGACTCATCAGGAAAATCCGCTGACCGCCCGTCAGCTTGAAATAGGAAACCTGGATAATCACGGACAGCGTCTCGATCACGAAAACGCCGCCGATGATTACAAGCAACAGCTCCGTCTTCGTCAGGATTGCCGCCGCGGCCAGCGCGCCGCCGAGAGCCAGCGAGCCCGTATCGCCCATGAACACCTTCGCGGGGTGCGCGTTGAAACGCAGGAACGCGATACAGGCCGCAGCCACGGCAATGCAGAAGGAAGCAAGCGCCGCCTTCCCGAACATAACGCAGACGACCGCATAGCAAATCGCAGCTACGGCCACGGTTCCTGTCGCCAGACCGTCCAGACCGTCCGTAAGATTCACCGCGTTCGTCGTGCCGACGAGTACAAAGAAAATCAGAACGTAATAGAAAGCACCGAAATCCACGGTTTTATTGAGAACCGGGACCCAAAGCTCCGTCGTCACGCCAAGGAAAAGCGAACCGATCAGCGCCACGACCACCGCCATAATTACCTGCCCGAGAAATTTATGGCGCGGACGAAGGCCAAGATTGCGCTTCTTCACGACCTTGATATAGTCGTCGATAAAGCCAATCACGCCGTGCCCCAAAGTCACAAACAGCGCAAGCAGCACCGACGTCTCGAAGCCCGCCGCGACAAGGGCGCCCGCCGTAATCGCGGCAAGAATCATCAATCCGCCCATCGTCGGCGTCCCGCTCTTTGCCTGATGACTTTTCGGCCCTTCCTCGCGAATGCTCTGGCCGAATTTCAGCTTGCGCAGCTCGGGAATCACAAACGGCCCCGAAATCAAAACGACCAGCGCGGAAACGATTGCCGCTTTCAGCGCGGCAGAAACTTCCATAAATAAAAAGCCTCCTAAAATTATAAAAGCTCGATAATCTTGTCCATCTGCATCCCGTGGGAGCCCTTGAACAAGACCGTATCGCCGGGGCGCAGGATTTCTTTCAGTTTCGCCGCCGCTTCCTCGTGGGACGCTGCGCGGTAGACCTCGGTCATACCTGCAGCTTCCGCTCCGGCTGCGATTTCTTCGCCCAAAGCGCCTCGCGTCACCAGCACTTCCGCACCGGACTTCGCCAGTTCCTCGCCGACGCGCCGATGAGCTTCTTTCGCGACGTCGCCCAGTTCCAGCATATCGCCGAACACAGCGACGCGACGACCTTTCGCGATCTCCTTCATCGTACGGATAGCCGCACTCATCGAAAGCGGGCTGGCGTTGTACGCGTCGTTGATAATCATGTAGTCGCCGCGCTTCTCGCAGGCGAACCGCGCCCCGCTCATCGCGGGCGCTTCCAGTCCCGCCGCCATTGCTTTCGGAGAAAGCCCCATCGCATAGCCGACAGCAAGAGCCGCCAGTGCGTTCGAGATGTTGTGTCTTCCCGGCAATGGCAAACGATATGATTGTTTTTTCCCGTCCGGAAATGTCGCCGTGAAGCGCGATTCCATGCCGTCCTGCACGATTTCCGTGCCGCGCACGTCCGCATTTTCGCTCTCGCCGAAGGTCACGACGGAAACGCCTTTCTTCGCCTTTTCACGCATAGCCGAAACGCGTGAATCGTCCGCATTCAGTACCGCCGTTCCGCCCTCGCCCAGCGCTTCTACCATTTCCGATTTCGCCTTCGCGATATTCTCGATCGACCCCAGAAGTTCGATATGCGTCTCGCCGACATTCGTGACGACGCCGACCGTCGGCGCGGCAATCGGCGCCAACGCCTCGATCTGCCCAAGCCCGCGCATGCCGATCTCGACCACCGCCGCCTCATGCTCGTCCCGAAGGCCGAGCAATGTTTTCGGCAATCCGATCTCGTTGTTGAAATTCGCCTCGGTCCGAAGCACGGGAAAGCTGGCCCCGAGCACCGACGCCGTCAAATCCTTCGTCGTCGTCTTGCCGTTGGAACCGGTAATCGCAACGACAGGCAGAGTAAACTTTTCCCGCCACGCATGGGCAATCTGTTGGTAGGCTTTCAGTGTGTCCGGTACGCGCAGCACGGCAATCGAAAGCCCGTCCGTCTTTTCCGCCGAACAACCGTTGGAAACAAGGACACCCGCCGCGCCTGCTTCCTGCGCTTTTTGCAAAAAGTCCTCGCCGTTGAACCGCTCGCCCTTCAGCGCGATAAACAGCGCGCCTTTCTCTATCGTGCGGGTATCCGTAGTCACGTCGGAAAAAATCGTCTCCGCTCCGCCCGAGAAGGCGGCTCCCGTCGCCTGTACAATCTCATCCAGTGAAAAACGCGGCATCAGCTCAATCCTCCAAGTGCTTCCCTTGCCACCTCGCGGTCGTCGAAATGGATCTTTTCCGTGCCGATGATCTGGTAATCCTCGTGCCCCTTGCCTGCGATGATGACCGTGTCGCCCGCCTGCGCCAGCGAAATCGCGAGGTAAATCGCCTCGCGGCGGTCGGTGACCTTCTCATGGGTTTTCTTGCCGATGACTTCGGCAACGCCGGCCTCGATTTCGGCGAGAATCGCTTCCGGATCCTCGGTGCGCGGATTGTCCGAGGTCGTGATCACGATATCGGAAAGCTGCGCCACGATACGTCCCATGATCGGGCGCTTCGTCCGGTCGCGGTCGCCGCCGCAACCGAACACCGTAATGATCCTGTTCTCGGTGATGTCCCGCGCCGTGTGCAGAATGTTTTCCAACCCGTCCGGCGTGTGCGCGTAATCGACCACCACGTTGAAAAGCTGGCCCGCGTCCACCGTCTCGAACCGCCCCGGCACGCCGCGAAATTCCGAAACCGCTTCGCCGATGACCTGGTACGGCACTTTTTCCGCCGCCGCCGCGCTGGTCGCCGATAAAACATTGTAAATATTGAACAGCCCCGCGATATGCGTGCGAACCGGTATCCGCCCGAAGCCGCCCTGAATCGTGAACGTCGAGCCCAGCGGCCCGAGCTTGATATCCACCGCGCGAATGTCTGCCGATTCATCGCCCAGCGCGTAGGTTATATGGTCGCACTTGGAGCGTTCCAGGATATACTGCGCCTTCTCGTCGTCCAGGTTCACCACCGCCGTCTTGTCCGGCTTGATGCCCGGCCCGCCGAGGGAATCGAACAGCTTCGCTTTCGCCTCGAGGTAATTTTCCATCGTCTTGTGATAATCGAGGTGGTCCTGCGTGAAATTCGTGAACACCGCCGTGTCGAACTCGCAGCCCGCCACGCGGTTCTGCGCCAGCGCGTGGGACGAGACCTCCATCACGACGTACTCGATCCCTTCCTCGACCATCCGCGCCAACAGCCGCTGGAGATCGACGATATTCGGCGTCGTGTTCTGGCTCGGCAGCTGCTCCTCCTCAATCAGCGTCTGGATCGTGCCGATCAGCCCGACCTTATGTCCCGCGCGGCGCAGGATCGAGCGCAGCAAAAAGCTCGTCGTCGTCTTGCCGTTCGTCCCCGTGATGCCGATCAGACGAAGCCGCTGGGAAGGGATATCGAAGAAATACGGCACGATAATCTGCAGCGCCTCGTCGAGTTTCGGCACCTGCAGTACGGCAAGCCCCTCCTGCGGCTTCATCTCGCGTTCCGTTATGATCGCCGCGGCGCCCTTCGCCTTGACGTCGGGGATAAACTTGTGCCCGTCCACATGCTCCCCCTCCACGCAAACGAACAACGCGCCCTTTGTCGCCTGCCGCGAATCCTGGACAATATCGGTGACAAAAAGATTGGCGTCGCCAATCACCTTCGCGCCCTCGACCAATGCCGCCAGCTTTCCAAGCTTCTTTCTCATGCCGCTTCCCTCCGAAATTCCTTCAAAATATATTGCAAGTGGATATTATACGACGAATGTCAAAATTTTAACAGAGAACGTATTTTCTACTATATATAGAAAAAAGCGCTGACCAAGCAGCGCTTTTGTTTTCTCATCTGTTTCCTTCGGCGAAATAAAATTCCTTCGGCACCACCATGCCGAGCTCGTTCGTCGCCAAATCTTTGATACGCTGCGGGGCTTTCAGCTCGGCGATCTTCAGCTCCAGTCCCTTGTTTTCCTGCTCGAGCTGGATCGCCTGCTGGCGGAGCTGCACAAGCTCATAGCCGCGCATCGCGCTCACCTCGCTCCGCACCAGCGTCACCGTCGCCGTCACCGCGAAAAGAACGAATAAAACGAGTGCCTTGAAACGAAGGTCCGTATCCACATAAGCCCGAACTGCCTGTACAGGGCGCCGACGGCGTGACCGCCGGACGACGGGTTGTTTTTCCGGTTCCTCCACCCACACTTTGCGTAATGCCTGCGCCATTCTGCTTCCCCTTTCTGCCTTACTGCGGAACTGCTGCAAATAATCATCGGAAAAGATCTCGCACAGTTCCATGCCGGGGAAAGAAGCGTTTCCGTATCCACACGAATCAACGCTCTTCCGGCATTTTTTCCGCGAGGCGAAGCTTTGCGCTCTTCGCCCGCGGATTCCCCCTCACCTCATCTGCCCCAGGCTTCCGCGCCTTCCCCAAAAGGCGCAGCTCCCGCTTGTGATTGCAGGCGCATACCGGAAGTCCCGGCGGACAGATACAGCCGCGCGCCATTTCGTGCAGCGCGCTTTTTACGATACGATCCTCCAACGAATGAAACGTCAGGACCGCGATGCGGCCTCCCGGCCGCAGATGACGGACCGCCGCCCGGATCGACGCGTCCAGGATACCGAGCTCGTCGTTCGCCTCGATACGGATTGCCTGGAACACGCGCTTCGCCGGATGCCCGTTTGAAGCCCTTCGGACTGCTTTCGGCACGGCCCTGCAGATGATATCCACGAGCTGAGCCGTCGTCCGGATCGGAGCTTCCTGCCTCGCTTCCACGATGAATGCGGCGATGCGCTTCCCCCAGCGCTCTTCGCCGTACTCGCGGAAAATGCGGGCCAGTTCGGCTTCGGAATACGTGTTCACGATTTCCTCCGCCGTGCGGCTTTGCCTTTCATCCATGCGCATGTCCAGCGGCGCGTCGTGCATATAGGAGAATCCCCGCTCCGCCGTGTCAATCTGGTGAGACGACACCCCAAGATCGAACAGCACCCCGTCCACGGCGGAGCTCCCCAACCGTTCCAAAATCGAGTCGAGATTCCTGAAATTGTCATGCACGATACTGACGCGGCAGGAAACGGACCCCAACCGCTCCTCTGCCGCGGCGATTGCCGCCGCATCCTGATCGATACCGATCAGCCAACCTTCGGTGGAAAGCTCCGACGCGATGCGGAGCGCGTGCCCGGCGCCGCCGAGCGTGCAGTCCACATAGACGCCGTCCCTCGTCGTAAGAAGACCTCCGATTGTCGCCTCCGGCATCACGCTGATATGGTGAAATCCGCCCATCGTTTAGATTCCGTAAGCCGCCGCAAGGTTCGCCAGCTCCCCGTTCTCCGTCTCGTTGCAGTTCTCCCATTCAGCCTTGCTCCAGACCTCCACACGGTTCAGCATTCCGGTGAGCACGACCTCTTTTTCCAGCTTGGCGTAGCTCCGGAGATTGCCCGGCACGAGAAACCGCCCCTGACGGTCGCACTCCAGCTGGCGGCCGGCCGCGGAGAAAAGGCGCACAAGTTTGCGCGCGTTCGGATCCGTGATCGGCAGCTTCCGAAGTTTCTGCTCCAGCTCCGCCCATTCGTTCTCACCATAAATGGAAAGGCATTGATCCAGTCCCTTCGTGATGAAAAAATGCTCGCCGAGCGCCGCACGCAAATCGGCCGGAAGGATAACGCGTCCCTTCGCGTCGATTGTATGCTCGTACGTGCCCGTCAGCATTCTCATTCACCACCTTTCGGATTACAGCAACCACATTCTACCACTTTCCACCACTTTGTGCACTATTTTTTTGCTTTTCACCCACAAAAAAACAGCATTTTTTAGGAACACACGCTCTTTAATTGCCGAAAATCCGCCATTTTCGAATCATCAGTCGTAAAAATAAGTTAAAAGTCCCCGCTGGTTTTCTCATTTTTTTACGATAAAAAAGCCCCTTAAGAATCAAAATTGTTTCTTAAGGGACTAAAGATTTATTTTTAAATAGTTTTGTGTCATTTAACCGTTTGATTTCTTCCGCAAGATTTTCCAGAGCACCTTGTAAACCGTATCCGGCTCCACGGGCTTCGTCAGGTACTCGTCCATGCCGACAGCGCGGGCGCGCTGCACGTCCTCCTCGAAGGCGTTGGCGGTCATCGCCACGATTGGGATCGTTTTCGCATCCTCACGATTCTCCAACGCGCGGATTGCTTCGGTCGCCGCGAACCCGTCCATCATCGGCATTCGGATATCCATCAGGATTACGTCGTAAGTTCCCGCCTCGCTTTCGCGGAATTTTTCCACCGCTTCCGCGCCGTCCGTCGCCGAATCGACGACAAATCCTTTGTCCTCCAAAATCGCGATCGCAATCTCGCGATTGATTTCATTGTCCTCGGCGAGCAGCGCACGCATCCCCGTGAAATCCGCTTGTTTCACCTCGACGCTCTCGGCGTCGTCTCCCAACGACGTGACGGGCAGCGTGACCGAAACGAAGAATACCGTGCCGACCCCCTTCTCGCTCTCAACGCTGATCGTGCCTCCCATCAGGTCGACGATGCTCTTCGAGATGGCCAGCCCGAGCCCCGTGCCGCCGTAACGCGTCGTATTTCCCGCGCTCTCCTGCTCGAAAGCGTTGAAAACATGCGGCAGGAACTCCCGGTCGATGCCGATGCCCGTATCCCGGACCGTGAACCTAAGCGTCGCCCATTCCCCGACAGTGCCCAGCGTCTCCGCGACGAAGTCCACCGAGCCGTCCCTCGGCGTGAATTTCACTGCGTTTGACAAGATATTGACCAAAACCTGTTTCAGCTTCAGCGCATCGAATACGCAGACGGCGGGCATTCCGTCCTTCGTCGTGCGCGTGTAACGAACGCCGCTCTCCGCCGCCCGGGCACGGATGATGACGTCAACGCCGTCCAAGAATTCCGCCATAGCATGGGGCGTGTTGTCAAGCTGCATCTTGCCCCGCTCGATGCGGGAAATGTCCAGCACGTCGTTGATGAGTCCCAAGAGGAAATGTGCGGCGGAATCCATCTTCGACAGGCTTTCCGAAACGTACGCCGTATCATCGGCGCGGCCTTTTGCCAACGCCGTCAGCCCGATAATGGCGTTCATCGGCGTGCGGATCTCGTGGGACATCCGGGACAGGAAATCGCTCTTGGCGCGACTGGCCGCTTCCGCGTCCACGAGGGCTTTTCGGAGTTCCTCTCGCTGCTTTTCCGCCTCCACATACATATCGGTGATATCCCGCTGGATGCTGATGATCGTGGATTTCGACCGGCCGATGAAAAAGGTGCGCAATTCCTTCCGGCGACGTTCACCGTCCGATTCGATCCAGCAGCCGAAGGTGACCACGGGCTTCTCTTGCAGTTCCTCCACAAGATTCTTGACCGTGTACCGCGCAAGGAGCGCTTGCCGCTCCTCCGGGTCGGGCAGGAGCAATGCCGAGCGCTTGGTACTTTCCTCAAAGTCGAAAGAAGCTCCCAGCCCGTCCAGCGGAAGTGCCTCGGCGGACGGCTCCCGGACAAACCGCGCTTGCCCGGTGGCAATGTCGAGGCAAGTGATGTAGTCGATCACGCCCTCCAAGACCCGCTCGAAAGCCAGCTCATTCACTTTTTCAACGTGGTTGTCCCGCACATAGGCGAACAGCATCTTGTCGCCGTTTTCCGGGTTCTCCGTCATATCCACGCGGCACTTGGCCCAGCGCACTTTGCCGTCCGGGAAACGGCGCAGGTAGTCCAAGGACTGGGTCGCGTCGCTGGCACGGAAGGAACTCCGCAGCCGCTCGGGTTCAAAGAACGCCAAGAGCGCGTCCCGATCTTTTTCCTCCGGCATATGCGCGAGTTCCTGTTCCACCGCCCAGGCCAAAGGCTTCCCCACAGCGACGGAGTCAACCCGCACGTTGTCGATAATACATTCCTGCACCTCGTCCCGCGTCAGGTTCACCGCCAGCGACGAGGTCAAGTCGCCTTCCAGCGCCTGCCGCCGCAAAAGCTCCTCCTGGTAGCGCATTTCGCGCCGCACCTGCTCTGTCACATCCGTTTGCGTCAGCATGGCGCGGAAAGGATTGCCGTCCCGGTCGGGAATCTGCGTCATGACGATATGGGTCCAGCGATACTCGCTTCCGGGTGCGGAGCAAAAGCGCACCAGCCCTGTCGCGATCGTTCCTCCTTGGGCGATCCTGCGGAAAAGGGATTTGTATTTCTCCGTATCCTCCGGATGAATGACTCCTTTCCCGATGACGCCTTCCGGCCCATTGTCAAAATGAAATTCCTGATTATGAAAATAGGCGTCATAGTGATTGCTGCGGATGTCATAAACGCCCACGGCGATGCCCGTCTGCCGGATCGTCGCCTGGAACCGTTGCTCGATTTCTTTGTAGGCGTCCATATCCGCCGATGTGCCCAGCACCTTGACGGCACGGCCTTCCATATCTTGGAGGCGCGTGTAGCGCACCCGTTCCCATCGGTAGCCGCCGCCGGGCGCCCGGCGGCGCAGTACCGCTTCCGCTTCCTTCGCCCCGCCCTCTACGCGGCGGTGCAGCTCAAGAAACGCCTCGGCGTCGTCCGGATGGATGAAGCCCCGTTTCAGCATCGCGTTCGGGTAGTCTTCCACGGCATAGTCTTCCATGCCCTCCCCGGCCACGGCGATTTCCCGCGCCCGCCGGGTCTCCGGATCGTAGGCCCAGGCCTGGAGCCCCGAATGGGTCAGGGCCGTCTGCATCATCATCTGGCTCTCGTGAAGCGCCTGATGCGTTTTCATGAAAGAATCGTTGTCCTGGAACGCGCCGTAGAAAATTTTGTGCGTGCCCCGGGTCTCGGCCAAACGCATGCGCATATTCACCCAACGGTATTTCCCGTTGCCGTCCAGCAACCGGAAAACAGTCTCGAAGTCCCGCTCCTCCATGACGTCCTTCTGGATTTCCTCCAGCACCTTCGGAAGATCGTCGGGATGCACGAACTGCAAAAACGCCTTGCGCTCCGCCATGCGCTTTTCCTTGTCCACGTCCAGCATCTTGTAATAGCCTTGGTTCAGGTAGCCGCTTTTCAGCACGCCGTTCTCGAAAACATAGATGCCGATGCCCACGGGGATGTTCTCAATCAGCTTCGCGAGTCGCTGCTCCTCCCGCTGCACTTCGCGAAGCTCCCGTGTGCGGCGATGGCTTTCCGCCCAGAAGACCGCCAGCGCCACGGCGAATGCCAGGACGAGGGGGAGAACCGCGCCCTCGACGCTCCGCCCGAGAAAGGCAAAGAAAAGGAGCAGGCCGCATACCGCGACGCCTGCCCACATCCAATGACTGTTCCACTTCCGCATTGCGTTCCGCCTCCAATGCCCTATGAAACTCCGCTTATTCCGCTTCCTGCTGATGTTCCTTCTGCTCTTTTTCCCGTTTCTCGCGTTCTTCCTTTTCCTTGCGCTTCTTCATTTCCTTCTCGTGATGCTTTTCTTCCTTCTCGAACTGCTTCTGCTCTTCTTCCGTCAGCGTCCCCTTCGTATGGGAAAGGATTTCCGTGCGGTGATCCTTCTCATAGGCCAGGATTGCGCGATAGAAAATCCCGTCCCGGCTCTTTTCCGTCAGCTCGGCGATTACGACTTCCTTTTTCGGCTCCGAACGCTCCACCGTCCAGAACTTGGAGTCGATAAGCTCCACCGCATCCACTGTCACGACGCCGCGGGGAATATTGATGGTCAGATAATTCGCCTCGCCGGCCAGATCCGTCAAATCTTCCGTCGATTCCATGCGCCAGGACCGCTTCATTCGTACGTCCTCAATCTGCACATGATCGTAAGTCTTGATGACCGGCACAATCAGCGTATCAAGGTCAGCATGCCCGTTGGCGTCCACACCGTAGGACATTTCCTGTTTGTTGAAAAAATAATTCATGCGCTCCGACGACTGCACCCACTGATAAATGTCCTCGGGTACCTTCGGCGGCGTATAGGTCGCCTCCGCCGTCGAAAAATTCAAGGCCGCCGCCAGCGCGAGGGCGCACATCCATTTCCTGTTCATTCATATCCTCCTAGTCTTCATTCTTTTTGTGGATTCGATCCAGTTCGTAGGGCGTCTCCTGATAGACGTAATAATTGAGCCAGTTCGCGAACAGCAGGTTCGCAACGCTGCGCCAGCGTACAATCGGCTGCCGCGTGGGATCGTCGTCCGGATAGTAATTGCAGGGCACGTTGATCGGAAGCCCCGCCGCCACGTCCCGGTCGTACTCGGATTTCAGCGTCATCGGGTCGTACTCCGCATGACCCGTGATGAAAAACTGGTTGTTTTCAAGGTCGGCGACGCAGTAAACCCCCGCGGGCTCGTCCGCCTCCGCCATGATCGTCAGCTCCGGCACCCGCTCGATCTCCTCGCGGTGTACCTCCGTATGGCGGGAATGGGGCACATAGAACTCGTCGTCGAACCCCCGGAACAGTTTCTCGTTTTCCACGCAGAGATGATGACGGAACACGCCGAACACCTTCGGCGCCACCGGATATTTTTTAACGCCGTAATGGTAATACAGCCCCGCCTGCGCGCCCCAGCAGATATGGAACGACGAAAACGCGTGGGTCTTCGACCACTCCATGATCTCGCAAAGCTCGTCCCAATACGCGACTTCCTCAAAAGGCATCTGCTCGATCGGTGCGCCGGTCATCAGAAAGCCGTCGTACTTCCTGTTCCGCACTTCCGCGAAGGTCCCGTAAAACTCGCCCAGGTAATCCATCGAGGTGTGCTGCGGCAGATAAGATTCCGTGTAAATGAAATCCGCCTCCACCTGCAGCGGCGTATTGCCCAGCAGGCGCAAAAGCTGCGTCTCCGTCACCGACTTCGTCGGCATCAGGTTCAGGATCAAAAGCCGGAGCGGACGGATGTCCTGCCCGTAAGCGCGATCCGCATCCATGAAGAAAATATTTTCTTTCTCCAGCACCGACGCCGCCGGAAGATGGTTTGGTATCTTGATTGGCATTGAAAATCAGATTCTCCTAACTTGCTGCCTCATTTTACTTGGACGCTTTTTCGTCCTTCTTTCCGTTCGCCGGCTGCGTCGAATCGACGCGATAACGGTTCAGCCAATACTGGTAGCCCTTGACGATTGCGCGGAGCCGTTCCAAGCCGCGGAAAGCCGCGCTTTCCTTCTTGACCGCCGCGTAGCGCCCGTCCGTCTCCATCTGCTGCCAACCGGCCGCCGGCGTCCAAATGTCGCCCTTGACGATTTTCTCGGTTCCCTGCTCGTAGTTCAGCGCCTTTTTCATGTGCTTGACTTCGAGGAATTCCCCGTCCTTGTTCTTCGTCTCCTGCCATTCCCAGTAAATCAGGTCTTTGCCCGCCAGCCGCATCGTCGTCATGTCCGCCATCGCTTCCGTCACAACGCTGCCCGTGCCCGTTGAAACCCAAAGCTGCTTCCAGCGGTCCGGCGCTTCCTTCATCGCCTTTTCGCCGTGATAGAAGATATGGTCGACAATCGCGACATAATAGTCTTCCTCATAGGACTGGGAATTGACCTCGTATTCCTTCGGCGGCTCATAGACCTTGGACCAAATGACCTTCCCCGCCTCGTCGTAGAAATTTTCCTGTATATAGACGACCTTGCGCTCCTGCGGGTACACATCGACGCGCGCAAGGCTGTATGAAAGCAAACGCGGGTCGGGGATGCTCGCCTGGATACTATAGTTCTCGATGACCTCCTGCGCGCCGCCCGGCGTGTACGACGTCTTGATCCACGCCGAGATGCAAGTCGGGACGCCGTTCACCTGGCTCTTGACCTGCACATTCGACGGCGAATAAAATTTGCCGTACTTCTGGTCCGAAGCAATCCACGTCCACTCCTGCTGCGCCGCTTCCGCACGGGGAGCGCCGAAAACCGGCAGCGGCGCGGGCAGATCCCCCGCCGCAAAGCCGGCTGCCGCTGCCAACAAAAGCGCCGCGCGCCCGATTCGCTTCATACGATTCCCTCCCTAACATGGAATCATCTTTTGAATCTTTCCAATAATAATAGCTTATTCGCCAAGCCCTGATATTATCCACACAGTGGATATGTGTCGCTAAACTCGCGCGTTGCGCTCGTCAAGCGAACACATTATATCATAATTTCTTTTTCCTGCCTATAGATTTGGAAGCGACGCCTTATCGGGGAATCGTCACCTTGTCGAGGATGCCCTTCATTTCCGCGATCAAAATCCCGTAATTCGTCATCGGCACGCCGGCCGCCCGTGCCGCCGCCACGCGGGAAAGCACATATCGGCGGTTGAACATGCAGGCGCCGCAATGAACAATCAGGTCGTAGCCGGAAAGCTCCGACGGAAAATCCGCACCGCCCACGTTCTCGATCTTGATTTTATCGCCGAGTTTTTTGCGGAGCATCGCCGGAATCTTCACGCGCCCGATGTCGGCGTCAAGCGCGTTGTGAGTGCAGGCCTCGGCAATCAGGATTTTAGCGTCCGGCGGCAGACTCTTCACCCGTTCCGCGGAATCCGCAAAATAGGAAATGTCGCCCTTGTACGCCGCGAACAACACTGAAAATGAAGTCAGCCTGCTTTCCGGCGGCGTTTTTTTCTGCACCTCGCCAAACACCTGCGAGTCAGTGATGATCAGCGCCGGCGGCTTTTTGAACGACGCCAGCGCCGCGCCCATCGTTTCCGGCGTGCAGCCGACGGCAACGCATGCGTCGTCCAGCAATGCGCGAATCGTTTGCACCTGCGGCAGGATCAGCCGTCCCTTCGGCGCCTCGGCGTCCTGCGGCATCACAAGCAATACCACATCGCCCGGTCCGACAAGCCCCGCGAGCAGGCTCCGTTCTTCTCCCTGCGCAATTCTTCGCACAAGAGCCTCGCGCAGCGTCTCCACGCCGTCGCCCGTCGCCGCGCTGACGCAAAACACAGGCAACCCCAAGCGCGCTTTGACTGCTTCCACCATCGCCGTGCCGCCGTCCCGAAGGTCGCTTTTCGAGACGACGGGAAACACCGAAACGCCCGACGCTTGAAGCCGGCGCGACCAAAAGAACGCGTTTTCCTCCGTCCCTTCCGGCGCATTTATGTCCTCATCCTCGAACAGCACCAGCGCAATCTCGGCCCGTGCCGACGCCTCCCGCGTCCGCCCGACGCGAAGCCCGCCGAGCTCGCCCGTATCGTCGAACCCCGCCGTGTCGATGAACACCACCGCGCCCGCGCCGTGCAGCTCCATCGGCTGATAGACGGGATCGGTGGTCGTCCCCGCCACCTCCGACACCAGCGCCGCTTTTTGTCCCGTCAAAGCGGTTACCAGCGAAGATTTGCCGGCATTTCTCCGCCCGAAAACGCCGATATGCACCCGTTCCCCGCGCGCCGCCTGCGTCATTCCGCTCCCCCATTTCAACAAATGAATTCGGGCATATTATAGAAACTTTCTGTGAAATTTTCGGGGAAAGGTTGCATTTCCCAACGCCCGCGCTTATACTGAAGGAAATACAACAAACAAAAACGAAAGAAGTGTATTGCATGAAAACGATACGCATCCTTTTCCTCGCAGCAGCGATGCTCATTTTCGCCGCTTCCGCCGCGATGGCGGGCGCACAGGATTTCATCCTCGTGAACCGCACCGGCTACGACATATACGCCGTAAACGTCAGCCCGTCGGAAACCGAGAAATGGGAAGAAGACATCCTCGGTTCCCAAATCCTCTCCAACGGCGAAGCGTTGGAAGTCAAATTCGGAAAAAGAAAAGAACGGTACTGGGATATACAGGTGAAATTCAAGGACGGCAGCGGCCTCTACTGGATGCGCCTCGACCTGACGAATACGAAAGTAATCGCCCTGAACGGCGACGGCACCGCCACAATGGAATAAGAAAAGCCGCAGGCGTCGAACCTGCGGCTTTTTGTATCTTAACACAAACATACAACAGCTCCACTTGAAGCCGCCCGATAGGATTTCAGCCATTATACCCTTGCATTTTCCGGCACAGCGTGGGACAATGAACATATC
>JAGAZS010000018.1 GCA_017939945.1 Schwartzia sp. (in: firmicutes) | reverse complement strand
GGAAACAAAAAAAGCGTTCCTGGAAAGGGAGGAACGGCAGCTTGCGCAGGATGAGGAAATGAAGAGTCTTCGGGGGCTGAAAAGCGTGACGCGCGACGGGCAGAGTATCCGTATCTGCTGTAATATCGGCGGTCCGGAGGATGTGCCCGCGGTTCTGGAAAACGACGGGGAAGGCGTCGGCCTGTTCCGAAGCGAATTCCTGTATCTGGGGCGGGACGACTATCCCGATGAGGAGACGCAGTTTGCGGCTTACCGGCAGGTATTGGAGGCCATGAAGGACCGGGAGGTCATTATCCGGACGCTGGACATCGGCGCGGATAAACAGATCGGTTATTTCGGCCTGCCGAAGGAAGAGAATCCCGCTTTGGGCAACCGGGCCCTGCGCATCTGCCTCGCCCGGCCGGAGCTTTTCCGCACCCAGCTTCGGGCGCTGTACCGGGCGTCCGCCTTTGGAAAGCTCGGCATCATGTTTCCCATGGTGGCCAGCGTCTGGGAAGTCCGGGAATCCCTTGATATCTGCGAGCAGGTCCGACAGGAGCTGCGGAAGGAAAACCTGCCTTTCTCGGAACAGGTGAAAATCGGCATCATGGTGGAAACGCCCGCGGCGGCCATCATGAGCGACCGGCTGGCCAGGCTGGTGGACTTTTTCTCCTGCGGCACCAACGATCTGACGCAATACACGCTGGCGTGCGACAGGCAGAACAGCGAACTGAAACGGTTCAGCGATCCCCGCCATCCGGCTGTATTGCGGCTGCTCAAGCTGGTGGCGGACAATGCGCACAAAAACAATATCCGGGTGAACATCTGCGGGGAAATGGCCGCGGACCTCAGCCTGACGGAAACCTTCCTCGCGATGGGCATCGACGAGCTGTCCGTCTCGCCCCGATCCGTACTTCCCCTGCGGCAGAAAGTCCGGACAATGGATTTGTCTTCCTGCCGTCAATTTCTGATGGATGAGTTGATGACGGATCGACTGTAAAAGCATTACGGCGTGTCTGTTCTGAAAAAACGAAATCTCCTCATGCTTTTAGCCGCTTCATTTGCGAGAGTGAGGCGGTTTTCTTTTTTCCGATATTTTCCCGTACGTCGAATTATGGTAAAATAAATAATATCGAGTATTGTAGAAATAACTGAAAAGACAGTATTGCGAAAGGTTGAACAGAATGGCTCGAAAGGCGTTTACTATTATTAGTAGTCGGGCAACTTTTGGTGTGCTCTTGGCGTGTATGTTTTGCTTTGTGCCAGTCGGGGTGCAGGCAGCTACAGACGTTGGCGGGTATGACGGTGGGGCGTCGTCGGTTTATCGGGAGACGGCGGTTTCCCATCCGCCGCTGGAATATCTTTGCTCACTGATTTCGCTTGCGAGCTATAGTGACCGGATTGGCCTTGTCGCACGGGAATCGTTGGTGGATAACGGTTGGATTTTGCAGCCGTATCGCGAGGACACGAAGAAGATTGCGGCAAAATTTTATTTCATGAAAAACGATCAGCCGCTGTTCGGTCGTGGCGCGCGCTATCTGATTTCGGTGACGGGAACCAGCGACCTGAAGGACGTGAAGGCCGACCTCTCGATGCGAAAGGTGCCTTTCGCGGGACATACGCCCGATGAATTCCAAAAGGAAATGAAACGTTCGTCCATGAACCATACGGAACCATTGGTACATGGCGGATTCGCGAATTATACGCAGACGGCGTTTTTTTCGCCCCATGAAGACGGGAAGACCTTCGGCGAGGAAATTGTGGAGCTTTTGGCAAACGAACCGGACGCGCGGCTTTGCATTACCGGGCACAGCCTTGGCGGCGCGGTGGCAGTACTTTTTGCGGCCCGGTTGATGGATATGGGCGTTCCGACGAAGCAGCTTGACGTTGTGACTTTCGGCGCACCCGCTGTCGGGAACCGGGCTTTTGCGGATGCGTACAGCGATATGCAGCTTATGCGCATCGCGATGACGGGCGACCCGATTCATGCCGCTTTACAGTCTATTGACACCAGCTATGCGCAGTTTGGCAGCGTGCAGCATTGGCACAGGCCGCGCGGCTCCGAGCGATTTGTTCATGACATGACGGC
>JAGAZS010000178.1 GCA_017939945.1 Schwartzia sp. (in: firmicutes) | reverse complement strand
GGAACGTATCGTCAATACTGCTCATAGGCGTTGAACAAACTCCCCTCGATGAACCTGACGTCGTTAATGGGGATGCTTGTTCCGTCAGCCATGATTATTTGATGACCTGTATCATCCAGCATCCTCACATTGCCGGAGACCGTCGTATAGCGGCCTCCGGTTTTCTTTTCGTCCGGCTGGAAATAGGTGACGGAAATTTCCGGCTGCTCTTTGATGTGCTGCTCAATTACGGCAAGCTTTGCGTCGATCATATCAATCTCATCCTCGATTAGTTCAAGTTTTGGATGACCTCGAAAAGTCGGGGGCGTCCGGGAACACCCTGGGCCTTGAGCGTAGGAGAGACGGCGAGGCATATCGTCCCCGTAGAGCGGCTTTCATCGGCGACGACGAGGTTGGCTATCATCAAATCAAAGGTGATAAACTACAGGTTCTGCGCCCGGGAGATGTGGTGTTTTGCCCGCCCGGATTCATTCATTGGCACGGCGCAGCGCCGGATAGCAAATTTGCCCATATTACTGTAAACCCGGAAGATAATCACGCGGTTATATGGTATGAGTTCCCGGAATATGCGGTATCTACAATAAAATATAACTGAAAAAAAGTTTTTGTCCAGCGTGTATAGAAATAGTCAGCGAGAATGACAACCTGCAAATTCGGAATCGGACAAATTTTATATCGTGGCACTTCGCTGTAACAAATGTTACAGACTTGCGTAAAAATCCCTCCTATAATGAGAGCGATGACAAACTCATGAATATCTTGGGGGGATTTTAATGGAAAACAAGATGTTCTGCTTTCAATGCCAGGAAACGGCAGGACGCAAAGGCTGCACGGTGATGGGCGTCTGCGGCAAGAAGCCGGAGGTCGCGGCGATGCAGGATTTGCTAGTTTATGTCACAAAAGGGCTTGCCTCGGTTGCGACGAGGCTGCGCGGCGAAGGAGGGGCTGTCGGCGTCGAGGTCAACCATCTCGTCACGTTGAATCTTTTTGTCACGATTACGAACGCGAACTTCGACGAAGAAGCGATTGCGGCGAGAATCGAAAAGACGCTTGCTGTCCGCGATGATCTTCGCGCGCAGATCAAGGATACATCAAACTTGCCCGACGCGGTGATGTGGACGGGATTGCGGGACGATTTTGCGGAAAAGGCGCAGGCGGTCGGCGTGCTCCGTACGGAAAACGAGGATATCCGCAGCCTGCGGGAATTGATTACTTACGGATTGAAGGGACTTGCCGCGTACATGAAGCACGCGAACGCGCTGGGCAAGGAGAACGCGGACATCGACGCCTTCGCGCAGGAAGCGCTGGCGAAGCTCCTTGACGATTCCTTCGGCGCGAACGCGCTGACCGCGTTGGCGCTGGAAACGGGCAAATGGGGCGTCGACGCGATGGCGCTTCTCGACGCGGCGAATACCGAGGCTTACGGCAATCCCGAAATTACGAAAGTCGATCTCGGCGTGCGGCAAAATCCGGGCATTTTGATTTCCGGCCACGACCTGCGCGATCTTGAAATGCTCCTGGAGCAGACGGCAGGGACAGGCGTTGACGTTTATACCCACGGTGAGATGCTGCCCGCGCATTATTACCCGGCATTCAAGAAATATCCGCACTTCGCGGGCAACTATGGGAACGCGTGGTGGAAGCAGAAAGAAGAGTTCGAGGCGTTCGGCGGGCCAGTCCTGATGACGACGAACTGCGTGGTTCCGCCGAAGGATTCGTACAAGGCGCGGCTGTTCACGACGGGTGCCACAGGTTTTCCCGGCTGCCCGCATATCGAAGCAAAAGCGGACGGCACGAAGGATTTCTCGCCGCTCGTTGCGATGGCGAAGAAATGCGAGCCGCCGAAGGAACTGGAGAAGGGAGAAATCGTCGGTGGTTTCGCCCACGCGCAGGTCTTCGCGCTGGCGGACAAGGTCATTGAGGCGGTGAAATCCGGTGCGATCAAGAAGTTCGTGGTGATGGCGGGCTGCGACGGGCGCATGAAGTCCCGCGAGTATTACGCGGAGTTCGCGAAAGCGCTGCCGAAGGACACGGTGATTCTGACGGCGGGCTGCGCGAAGTACAAGTATATCAAGCTGCCGCTGGGCGACATCGGCGGTATCCCGCGCGTATTGGACGCGGGACAGTGCAACGATTCCTATTCGTTGGCGCTGATTGCGCTGAAACTAAAAGAGGCATTCGGCCTTTCGGACGTCAACGAACTGCCGGTTGTCTACAATATCGCGTGGTATGAGCAAAAGGCGGTCATTGTCCTGCTGGCGCTCCTGCACCTCGGCGTGAAGAACATCCACCTCGGCCCGACGCTTCCGGCGTTCCTGTCGCCGAATGTGGCAAACGTGCTGGTGGAGAAATTCGGCATTGGCGGAATCACGAACGTGGAAGACGACATCAAGAGCATGATCGGATAAAGGCAAGCTTCGTGATTATTAATCTTTGTGGTATCATATGAACGCTTGGCAAACGCGAGCCGAAGGCAAAGCGCGAGCCTAGCGAGACTATATGCCCTTGTGGTAAAATATGAGTGGGGACTGGCGATTGTCTCCACTCTTTTTGCATGGGGGCGCATGTATGGCGGCAAAACATGACGAGGATTTTATGGCTGCGCTTCACCGTTGTTCGTTGACGGACGGCATGGACGAGGCGGGACTTCGTGCGTTTCTCGCGTCCGGCGACGTGCGTCGGCTTTCCTTCCCAAAGGGCGCGGCTATCCTGCGGGAAGGTGAGACGCTGCGCGCAATTTACATTTTGCTCTCCGGCAGCGTGCAGATCCTGAAAAACACCTTTTCCGGGCGGCGCATTTTACTTTCGGAGATTGACGAGCCGGGAGATATGTTCGGCGAGGTGTATTTTGTGTTGCGCGAACCTTGCGGCATGACTGTGGAAGCGGTGCGGGACACGGAGCTGCTCGCCGTTTCCAGTGCGTTCTTCTCCATCGATAGCAATTCGCCGTCCGGAGCGGGTTTTCTCGTGCAACGGAACTTGATGCGCGTTTTTGCCCGCAAGGCGTACTTCATGCACCGAAAGCTCCAAGTGCTTTCCAGCGGCGGGTTGCGCGAGCGATTGATCCGGTTCCTGTTCCAGCGCATGAAACCGGACGGCACGGCGCCGCTCCCCATGAGCCGCGAGCAGCTGGCCGACGAACTGGCCGTCACGCGCCCGTCGCTTTCCCGCGAGCTATCGCGGCTGCAAAAAGAGGCCGTGCTTCGTTTGGAGGGAAAGACTGTGCGGGTACTGGATATGGCGCGGTTCGAGGAATATTTATAAGAGGGCGATACGATGACGGATAAAGAACGCGAGGCGTGGCAAAAGGAACAGGCATTGCGGGCGGCGGAGAGGACCGTCGATATGGAGGGATTGCCGCAGGGGCATCCGATACAACTCTTGCGGCGGGAAAATGGTGCGCTCTTTTCACTGATAGAGGAAATCGAGAGCGCGGAAAACGCCGCGCTGTTTTTGCCGCGATTAACAGAAATCCGCAGCCACTATGCGAAGACCGAGGAGCTTTTGATGCCGCTTCTCTATCGCTACGGCGTTACGGGGCCGTCGAAAGCGATATGGGACGCGGATGACGAGGCGAAGCAAATGCTTTCCGCGCTTTTGCACCGCGCGGAAGCGGTCGAGGAATTGCCGCGCGACGAGGTGGAGGCGCTCTTTGCCCGCTTGCGGGACGTGGCGGCGCGAGAGGAAAAGGTGCTGTTCCCGCTGGCCTTGCGCTATTTCACCGAGGACGAATGGAACCGCGTTTATCGCGACTTGCCGGAAATCGGTTGCGCGTTTATCGACGAAGAGGACGCGCCGCGTTGGGACGAGGGCGAAGCATTTTGCCGCATGGAGGACGAGAAGGATAAAACGAGGCTTCTCTCGGAGGGCAAGATCGAGCTTCCGACGGGGACACTGACAGTCGCCCAGCTTGCGGGGATTTTGTCGCTGC
>JAGAZS010000177.1 GCA_017939945.1 Schwartzia sp. (in: firmicutes) | reverse complement strand
TTGCGGCGATTCGCTCGGCGAGAGCGCGGCAAGCGGGTCTTTTCCACACCGCTTCTGATATGCCGATTTTCGGCGTTCCGGCGGAATTCCTGCTGGCCGGTCTCGGCGGCGGCATGGGAGTATAATTGAGTTCAAAAAAAATCCTGCGGGGAATTTCCTCGCAGGATTTTCTTTATCGAGATTTATGCAATTCCTAATTTTTCTTTCAGTGCGTCTTGCAAGACGCCGCTGAAATTGATATTTTCCTCCAATGCCATCGTATTCAGCCATTCGGGAATCGAAAGGGTCTTCTTGACCGTTTTGTTGCTCATTTTTCGCCGATATGCCGCCGTATCTGCGGAAACCATAACTACAAAAGAATTCTCGCCGACTTCCAGTTTTTTTGGATTCGTCGGCGTGGGCAGCGGCTCTTTGTCTACCTCAGCGTCCCAACACGCAAGCCCGAGAAAATCTTCCGCCATAAGCGTCGCTTCTTCCATCGTTTTTCCCGCCGTCGCACCAGCCCAATCAGGAAACGTCACGGAATACCCGCCTCCATCTTTCGCCGAAACTTCTTCAAATATAGCAGGATAAATATATTTCATGACCAGTCCCTCCAATCATATCATTCAATTCCGGCGTCCTTCAATATCTTTTTCGCTGTTCCCGTGGGCAATTCCGCCGCGTCGTGCCTTGGTATCCGAATTTTCCTGCCATCCGCCGTTTTCCATACATCATGCTCGCCGCCGTGCCGATAAAAAACGCAGCCATATTGTTTGAGCAATCGCTTCAATTCGGAAACTTTCACCAAGGCTCCCTCCTTTTTGTTCTATTATACTACGTATTTTACGTATTGCAAACATGTTAAATCTGCTTTTTCATCCTTGATTGACAGAATCCCTTACATCTATTTATAATTAAGAAACGAAAGAGCGGCGAAGTGCCGCAAATTCTGGAGGAATACCACTATGATGAACCGTATGATGGCGGAGTGTCGGGCGGCGGGGTTTTCCGCTGCGGATATCGGCAGCCGCTTCAAGATACCCGCGGGCGTCGTATCGCGTTGGGAACGCGGCGAGCTTCGGCCTCCCGCTTGGATCGAGAGCAAGGTCCGCGATTTTCTCGCCGACGAACGCCGGAAGAACCATTTGAAAGCCTGCCGGGGGCAAAGCGGCGCAAACGTGCGGCAGGGTTGGAAACGATGAGCCGCGTATATCGCCGGAAACGCAAGGCGCGTCACGCGCAAAGCAACCCGCGCCACGCGCAAGCACAAAGCACGCCGCTTTGGCGAAAAATCTCCCGCGGCCTTCGCATGATCGCCGCCTGCGCCGTTTGCGCGCTGGGCTTCACGCCTCCGGCAATGGACGCGCAGGGGGCCACCGTCACGCAGCCCGCGCCGGAAATCCTGACGCGCACCTCGGTGGAGCATCCTGTCTCCTATTCTCCGGTGCTGACATGGACCAACGAAGCGAACGCCGTCGCCTACCAGCTTGAATTTTTCCCGTCCGCCGTCAAGGATCTCGACCCGCAGGCGGAGGACGCCCGCGCCGTGTTCCGCACCTCGGACGTTTACGAGAACGCGGTGAACCTGCCGCTGGACGAAATGAGGAAAGGGCTTTCGGACAAGCAGCCCCTTTGGTGGCGCGTCCGCGCCCTCGATCTCGACGGCACAGCCATCAGCCCTTTCAGCCGCCCCGCGCCGCTTTACGCAAGCCCAGCGCTTCCGCGCATGGACGCGCCGATTCCCCATCCCGTGCCGGACAAAGGGCGCGGCTCGGCGATGATCTTTCCCGTTTACAGTTGGGTAAAGCCGTATGATGCGGCGAGCTTTGAAGTCGCCCTTTACACGGAGGACCCGGAGCGAAAGCCCGATGCCGCGCCAATCGCGCACTGGATCGCTGCCTATGCCGAGCAATACGACGACGCTCCGCGCATAGGCGACACGACTTACTATTGGCGCGTGCGCGCACTGGACAAAAACGGCGCGCCCGGCGCGTGGTCGGCAGTCTCGCAGTTCCGGCTGGAGCCGCAGCATTGGGAAATCGCGGTGATCGGCGACAGCATCAGCCACGGCGGCGGCCATATTTCCCACGGGCCGGAAAATCTCGAATACAGCTGGCTCTCCTATCTCAATTTTCCCGCAGTGAATCTCGCGCAAAGCGGCGACATCACGCGCCTGATGGCCGACCGCTTCGAGCGCGACGTGCTGCCCTTCTCGCCGGATTATCTTTTGATCATGTGCGGAACGAACGACCTCAGGGCGGGCGAGTTTTCTCTCGAGGAAGCCGTTGCGAATATGGAGCGCGTCAAGGAAAAATGCGTATTCTACGGCATCCGTCCGATCTTCCTGACGCTGCCGCCCATCAATCCGACGAACATCGGGCGCGTCTTTGGCGAAAAGATTACCGACGAATGGCAGGAGCGCTTCGCCAAATTCAACGAATATTTGCGGCAACAGCCGCACATCGACACGGCGGCGGCCTTCGCGCCTTACGCGGCGAACGGCGAGCTGCCCGACTGGCTGGGCCTCGACGGGCTGCATGAGGACATCATCGGCAAGCAGCTGATCGCCGCCCGAGTCAACGCGAATCTCGAAGCCGCGAAACAAGCGGCGGACGAATTCTTGCAAACCCAGCAGCAAATACAAGCAGAAATGCAAACATCAATCCAACCGGATGAACCTCGAAAGGAGACAATGAACGATGCTGAAAGCGATTGAAATGAAAAAAGGGATTTACTGGGTCGGCGCCGTAGACTGGTCCATGCGGAGCTTCCACGGCTATTCGACGCGCCGCG
>JAGAZS010000176.1 GCA_017939945.1 Schwartzia sp. (in: firmicutes) | reverse complement strand
GGATCGCATACCACGTCGTCCGCTTTCGGCTCCATCATTTCCACCATCATGCGGATGATGTGACGGGGCGTGCGGAACTGTCCGTTGACGCCCGCCGTGGCAATCTTGGAAAGCAAGTATTCATAGACGTCGCCGCGCACGTCCGTTTTTTGGAGCTGCGCCATCTGCTCATAGATGGCGTCCATGGCCGTGACGATTTTGTCCAGCATCAGCGCAGTCGGCACCATGAAGATGGCGTCGTTCATGTACTTGGAATAAGCGCTGTCCTTGTCGCCGTCCAGATTCTTAATGAAGGGAAAGACGCCCTCCAGCACGATCTTATACATCTTTTCGGCGGGGAAATCATGGAAAACGCTCCATTTGAGCTGATTGCCCTCCACCGTTTTCCCGCCGATCTTCACTTTCGTATCGAAGATGCTCTGATGCGGGAGCTCCAGCATCGCCGCCTCTTTGGCGCGGCGGTTGTCCATCGCGTCCAGATCGTGAATGAACATCAGATAGGTCATCTGCTCGACGACGGAAAGCGGGTTCGTGACGCCGCCCGTCCAAAAGGTTTCCCACAAACTGTCGATTTTGTTTTTCAGTTCTCCCGTCACCATGCGTGCTACGCTCCTTGTTCCTTGCTATTCGGCAACGCCAATTAATAAAATCATTTCTTTCCTTTAATATGTTACCATAAACCGCGGCGCTCGACCACTCCCGCGAAGTTTTTATTTGTCTCCTCGATGATAAACGGATACCACCTTTACTTTTTTTAGAAGGAATGCTCAAAAAAGTAAAGCTTTCCTCTTTGCAGGAAAAATGATGCGCGATATAGAATCATTCCACCGAACGGGTGTGATTTGATGAACCGGATACGAAAACTGATTATCATGATGATGGCCGCGATTGTTCTTGCCTTGCAGGGCGAGGCTGCGGCGGCGAAGGAGCCGGTGGTCGCGGAGGGGCTGGCGAAGATTTCCGTTGAGGGGTCGACCGATCTGCCGGGGAACTTTTTCCTGTCTTTCGCGTTCAGCCGCAATCTGATCATGCTGGACGGGAAGGGGAATATCGTCTGGTCGAAGCACGAGGAGCAGCCGTCGGAAGGCGCGATCACGGGCTGGTGGGATTTCAAGAAGCACGTTGTGAACGGCAAGACGTATTACAGCTATCACGACCAGACGGGCGCTTACGACAATTACGGGCTTCGGGGCTTCGCGCCGGGGGAGCGCGTGATATTGGACGAGAATTTCAACGAAGTGAAGCGGATCAGGTTCGAGGCTTCGGACGTCACGGAAAAGGGAGCGCCTCTGGACGGGCATGATTTCCTGATGTTCGATTTGGACCACTATATCCTGTCCGGCTATCTGCACGATACGGTCTACAATATTCCCGGCTACGAGCAGGGGGCGAAGGTGGTCTGGTCCTATTTGCAGGAGGTGGACCACGGGAAGGTGGTCTGGGACTGGAAGAGCATCGACTATCCGGAGCTGTATTCGCTTTCCGTGACGGACACCGATGAACCCGCTAACGACTTCGCGAACGAGAAGACCGACGCGCCGGATTATGTGCATTTCAACGCCATGCGGCTCGATGATGACGGGCGGCTGATCTGCTCCTTCCGACATCTCAACTCGATTCTCTGTCTCGACCGCACCGCGCGGAGCAATCAGATTCTCTGGAAGCTTTCCGGCAACGGGGACGAGTTCGGCCTGGCCGAAAGCCAGAAATCTTCCGGCCAGCATTATGTGACGGTGGACGGCGACTATCTGACGATTTTCGACAACAACAACCGGGACAAGCAGACCCGTATCCAGTCTTATGCGATTGACGCCGGAAGCCGGAAGGCGAATCTGGTGCGCTCCTATGCGATTCCCGGGAAATTCTCCTACGCCTGCGGCTCCGTCCAGCATTTGCCGGGGGATTTTTATGTGATCGGCTGGGGCTGGGCGGTCAGGGACGCGGAATGCATGTCCGTGCTCGACGCTCTCGACGGCAAAAAGCTGATGTCCGTCACATTGGGGAACCCGAAGAATATTACCTATCGCTGCGTATATTATGATTAAGGAAGAAATCGTGGCATAAAAATACTCCCCTTATGTTGACAGTTCCGCTGTCTCGCATAAGGGGAGTATTTTATTTTGGACGCTGTTGGAAACTTTTGTTCAGTTGTCGGTAGTAATGATCAAAACGCCGGAACAATCGCCCCGCCGTATTTCTTTTCGATGAATTCTTTGACTTCCTTCGACTGGAGCGCCTTCAGCAGCGCCTGGATCTCCGGACGCTTCTCGTCGCCCTCGCGGACGGCCACGATGTTCGCGTACGGCGATGTCTTGTCTTCGATGAAGAGCGCGTCCTTCGTCGGATTCAGGTTTGCCTGCATCGCGAAGTTCGTGTTGATGACCGCGACAGCCACGTCGTCAAGGGAGCGCGGAAGCTGCGCGGCTTCGATTTCCTTGAACTGGAGATTCTTCTTGTTCTCGGTGACGTCCTGCACGGTGGCCTTGACGCCGAGCCCCGCTTTCAGCTTGATGACGCCGGCCTTTTCCAGTAACAACAGCGCGCGGCCGCCGTTCGTCGGGTCGTTCGGGATTGCGACGATGTCGCCTTCCTTCAGCTCGTCCAGCTTCTTGAGCTTTTTCGAGTAGACGCCCATCGGCTCCACATGGACGCCGCCGGCGCTCTTCAGCTTCAGGTTCTTGTGCTCGTCGATGAAGTTCAAAAGATACGGCTCATGCTGGAAGAAGTTCGCGTCCAGCTCTTTGTCGCCCAGCGCCATATTCGGCTGCACATAGTCGCTGAACTCCACGATCTTCAGCTCGATGTTCTGCTTCGCCAGCACGGGCTTGATCTGCTCCAGGATTTCCGTGTGTGGGACCGGCGAAGCGCCGACTTTCAGCGTGACCTTCGAGCCGCCGGACGATGCGGGCGCGCCCGAGGATGCGGGCTTTTTGTCTCCGCCGCCGCAGCCCGCCGCGAAAACGACAAGCAGCAGCGCGGAGAGAATCAGTACCAGTTTTTTCATTTGACTTTCCCCTCCTAATATATATAGAAATATCCTTCTGTATCGTAATGCAAAAAAAGGAAGCTGTCAACAAGGAGCAGCTTCCTTTTTTGTGTATTCAATCCGTTTCATAATCAGGGATTCTTTGTTTTTTGACGGCCAATCCGATCAGGCAGAAAATGGCGAGGCCGGAGAGCACGGCGCCGGCGACGCCGTAAAAAGAGGAGGGAGGCGGCTCGTCCTTCGGCGAGGTTTGCAGCTCCCATGTGAGATTCTTCAGATGAAAGAAAATCCGGATGGGCTCGACCTTGTCGTTAAAGTTTCCTTTTTCCCGAAGGAGGAACGAATCCCCATTGTCGGATATGAAGAAAAGGCGATAATTCAGCCCCTGTTCTTCCAGGTCGTCAATTTCCGCGGCTCGGCAGAAATCTTCAAGGTTGACGGCCAGTGCCAAGAACCCCCAAAATTTTTGCTCGTCTTTTACTTTCCAAAGTATCGGTGCACGGTAGCCAATCAAGCCGTGGGTTCTTTCCGACGGAACCAGAATATCCAGCAAGGATTCCCCTTTCTGGAAGGCTTGTTTTTCCAGGTCGGTCCTGTTTCTTTTGCGGTCAAAAAAGTTGAGCCCGATCAGGCTCTCGTTGCTGGCGCGGGGGTAGACTTCCGAAATTTTGCCCCGCGGCGCGAGTGCCACGAGTTTCAGCGAGACGCCGGTTTCCGCCTGCACGGTATTGCAAAGAGACTGGGCTTCTTCACTGAAGTTGATGTTTTTCGCGTGGCGAAGTTGGAATTGGTTCCTCAGTTTATCGGCCCGCTTTGCGACGACGTCCATCAGGAAGGCGATGCGGTTCGCCCGCTCCTGCGTGATTTGCTCATATGCCTTCCGCTCCTGATTCGCATTCCGCCATTGGAAAAACATGTGTCCGACGGACAGCGAGAACAGGAAAAGCAGAATCGACAAGGCAATCCACAGTTTGCGCATCACTGTATCCTCTTCCTTACAGTTCCTTTTTATTCAGCCGCTTCGCCAGCGCGTTTCCGGCGAACTGGACGAGCTGGACCAGAGCAATCAGAACGACGACCGTCGCCAGCATGATTTCCGGACGGAAACGCTGGTACCCGTAGCGGATAGCCAGATCGCCGAGGCCGCCGCCGCCGATGGCGCCCGCCATGGCCGATTCGCCGACGAGGGCGATGACCACGGTGGTGAGCTGGGAGACGATGCCGGAAAGTGCTTCCGGCAAATAGACGCGGCGGATGATCTGCATTGGCGTCGCACCCATGGCGAGAGCCGCTTCGACGATACCGTAAGGGACTTCTCGAAGCGAGGTCTCGACCTGCCGCCCGATGAACGGAATCGACGCCAGAGTCAGCGGAACCATCGCCGCGGTCGTGCCGATGGAGGTTCCCACCACGAGCCGGGTGAAAGGGATAATCGCCACCATCAATATAATGAAAGGAATCGAGCGCACCGCGTTGACTACGGCGGCGACGACACGGTTCAGCGCCGGGCAGGCAAGCACGCCGCCCTTGGCCGTGACGACCAGCAGCACGCCCAGCGGCACGCCGATGGCTGTGGCCGCGATCATCGAGACGGCAACCATGGCCACGGTCTCGCCGAGGGCTTTCATCAAAAGCGGGAAAACGTCAGCGGACATAGCCGATCACCTCGATTCTCAAATCTTTTTCGCGCAGGAAGGACAGCGCTTCCTCTACGGCGCCCGGCGTGCCGGACAGTCCGAGCAGCATGCGCCCGTATGGCGTGTCTTTGATGGCGTCGATATTTCCGTACAGGATGGCGGCGTCGATGTTGTGGCCTTTCACAAGGTCGGAAATCACCGGGGCGTTGGCGGATTCGCCGAAAAACGTCAGCCGGACCAGCAGCTTGCCGCCTTCGATGGGCGCTTCCGAAATGGGCACGCCGCGCAACTCGGCGGGAAGGTCGTTGCCCATCAGCACGCCGATAAAGTCTTTCGTGATTTTCTGGCGGGGATTCAAGAAAACCTCCGCCACAGGCCCTTGCTCGGCAATCACGCCGTCCTCGATGACCGCCACTTTGTCGCAGATGTCCTTGATGACCTGCATTTCGTGGGTGATGATCACGACGGTCAGGCCCAGTTTTTGGTTGATGTCGCGAATCAATTCAAGGATCGCCTTCGTGGTTTGCGGGTCGAGGGCCGAGGTCGCTTCGTCGCAGAGCAATACTTTTGGCTCCGAGGCCAGCGCCCGGGCGATGCCGACGCGCTGTTTCTGTCCGCCGGAAAGCTGGGACGGGGACTGCTGCGCCTTGTCGTCCAAGCCGACGAGGGAGAGCAGGGGCTCGACCTTCGCGCGGATGGCGTCCTCGGCCATGCCCGAAAGGCGAAGAGGGAACGCCACGTTGTCATAGACCGTCGCCGACGACAACAGATTGAAATGCTGGAAAATCATGCCGATGGATTTTCGCGCTTTGCGAAGCTCGGCGTCGGACAGCGCCATCATGTCGAGTCCGTCCACGATGACGGAGCCTTTCGTGGGCCGTTCCAAGAGATTGATGCAACGCACCAAAGTGGATTTGCCCGCGCCGGAAAGCCCGATGACGCCAAAAATCTCGCCCTTGGCGACGGTCAGGCTGATGTCTTTCAGCGCCGTAACCGCCCCGTCCGCTCCCGCGTATGTTTTTTCGATATGGGAAAGGGTAATCATGGAAAAGTCTCCTAGCAAGATAATAATACGTATCTCAGAACAAAATTTTAAGTAAAAATTTTGACCTGAGATACGCCTGCTTCGCAGGCTACAGCCGAGCCTTCAGCTCGTCTGACATCTCATACTACTCTATGTAAAGATTTAAAAATCTTAACAGAGAGTATTATAATACGATTGCTACATTATAATATAAAACTTTGGTTCCGACAATCAAAAAGAAAATCCGCCGCGATTTTCGCGACGGATAGAAGCTTCCGATTTTATTTTTCTGCCAGCGCCGGATCCTCAGCCCCGTTGGCACGGAACGCCGCCGCGCGGTCCCGGCAGGTCGCGCAGACGCCGCAGGGCTTTTCGCCGCCCTCGTAGCAGCTCCATGTCAGTTCGTAGGGCACGCCGAGGGAAAGCCCCGTTTTTACGACCTCGGCCTTGTTTTTTCCGACGAAGGGCGCGACGAGACGGATGCGTCCGTAAGTGCCGACGGAAATCGCGCTGTCCATCGCGGCCATGAACGCCTCGCTGCAGTCGGCGTAAGCGTTCCCCGCGGCGTCGTCGGCGTGGGCGCCGAGATACAGCCGGATGTCCTCGTCCTCGAAAATGCTGCCCGCCGCGCTGGCCGCCACCGAAAGCATCAGCCCGTTGCGGAACGGCACATAAGTCGACACGCCGCCCCCGTCCTGCTCCGCAAGCTGTTCGGCGTAGCTCCGGTGGTCGATTTCATGGGGGGCTCCGGAGAGCAATGCACAGGTCGAGCCGCGAAAAACGGCGGCAAGGTCGTACTCGTTGTGGAGAACGCCATAATGATCCGCCACGCGCCTCGCGGCAATAAGCTCCCGTTGATGCTTCTGCCCGTAAAAGACGGAAATGGTCGCGACATTCTTCGCGCCGTACTCCTTGACCGCCAACGCAAGGCAGGTCGTCGAATCGACGCCGCCGCTGGAAAGGATCACTGCCTTCAATCCGTTTCACCCCTTACCTGCATAGGACCTGATTGGCATATTCATTAGTCCTTTCTAACTATTCGTCATAAAATCATTTTTTCCTGCCGTAGGTAAAATTTCCCCATTAAGTTTTTTTCGGGTTTTTCGATATATAGATAAGAAAGATTGTGAACGGGGAGGCAATAGTATGGGCATAGATTCCATGAACGCGCTGAACGCGCTTCAGGCTTTGGCGGCGAAAAGCGGCTCGACGGCGGATACG